>CACWLT010000031.1:13961-27925 GCA_902761695.1 uncultured Ruminococcus sp. | reverse complement strand
AGCTCCGGCACGAAGGCCCCGGACGCCGTCAGAAACAGGGCGCACCCTGCGGGATCGTCGGAGAGCAGCGCGTCCCCGAAGCCCGCCGGAAGGAGAACCGCCGCGTCCAGCTTTCCCTTTGCCAGATCCCGGCGCAGATCCGCCTCGCTCTCATAGGGCAGAAATCCGTCCCCCACAAGGCGCTCCGTCACGGCCAGGGACACGGGGGAGTTGTCCAGGCTGCATATCCCGGCGGGGGTCAGGGAATCGGCGTCCGCCAGAAAGGAGGCGGCGAAAACGGCGGCCGTCAGCAGCAGGCAGAAAGCGGGCAGGGCTCTCCCTCTCCACAGCCGCTTCGCCGCCAGAAGGATCCGGTTTCCCCATTCTTCCCGGAGGGAACGGGGGGAGATGGCGCGTTCGGCATTTTTCATTGTTCCGCCTCCTCTCCCCGGATCAGGGCGTCCCACCGGAGCTTCAGCAGAAGGACCGCCGCCGCCGACCAGACCAGCGCGATGAACACCCCGCCCCATCCCATCTCAGTGGAGAAGGCAGGGAGAAGCAGTCCCCGCGCCGCGCCGTAGGGGGTCAGATCGCCGAGGGCCAGCAGCCAGGACGGCAGAACGGGCCGGGGGATCACGCCGCCGCAGAGGATCAGGCCGCCTCCCGCCAGCGCACAGACCGCCGCCACCCCGCCGCCGAAGCACAGCGCCAGACAGGCTCCGGTCACGGCCATCCACAGGGACAAAAGAAGGGCCGCGAGCACCGCCCGTCCCCCGAAAGCAGGGATCAGACCGGCGGCGGACAGGGCTCCCAGCAGGCCGAGGGTAAGCAAAAAGCGGAAGAGGAAGGGCAGAACCAGCTTCCATCTGAGAAACCGGACCGGGCCGACGCCGACAGCCGCCATGCGCCGCAGAAGCGCCGGGGAAGCGTCCGTCCGGTAGAGGGGGATGAAGGCCAGGGCGGTCAGAAACAGCACAAGGGCGCACCAGCAGAGCACATAATGACCCGCCGCGTCCAGCCCCGCGCCGCCGAAATCCGCCTCCTCCACCCGGAGATAGGTATCTGAGACATTCATGCCCTCGTCCAGCAGGATCCGGTTCACACGGTCGAGGTAGTCGTTCCGGAGGGAAGAAGGGGCCCCCTCCTCATCCAGCAGGAGCTCGCCCGAGAATACCCCGTACTGTCCGGCAGCAAGGAGGGTCTCCCCAAACCGGGCGGCGGCCTCCACGATCTCGGACTGACGGGCCAGGGCGGGGGAAAGACGGATCACGCCGCCGGCCTCCGTTCCGCTCAGAATATCGGAGACGAACCGCTCCGGCAGGATCACCACGGCAGCGGCCTCTCCGCTCCGGAACGCCCGGTCCGCGTCCTCCTCCGTCATGACCTCCGCGTCCAGCACGGCGGCGAAGGCGTCCAGATTGCGGACGGTGCGGACCAGGATCCGGCTGGTGACGGAATCCTCCCGGTCCACCACGGCGATTTTCACGGGCGTATAGAGGTTCCCCTCCCGCACAAGGAGCGCCGCGGCCCCCGCCCCGATCCCCGCTGCAGCGCAGAGGATCGCTAGGGACAGGAGCACGCAGCGCAGAAAAATCGTACAGTCGCGCCTGAGCATGGCAAAGTATCAGAAGAGGAAATACGCCAGAGCGCCGAGGGAATCCGCCAGCTTTTCCATGAACGTCTCGGAAAACTCCTCGATGTCCTCCGCCATCCGTTCCACATCGGACTCGCTCATGGACAAAACGTCCTGATAGTCCTTGACGACGGGCATTTTATCGTTTTCCGTCGCGGTGACGGAGGTGCCGGCCAGATTGTAGGTCTGGCCTTCCACGGTGAAGGAATCCAGGCTGATGACCGCCACATCCTTCTTCGCGCGGTGGTATTCGCCCTTCAGGGACATCGTCTCATCGTCCGCCGTCAGAGAAGCCCTGAAGTCGCCGGAAGAACCGTCCAGATCCACGGTGCCGCTCGCTACGGTCCTGCCGTCCGCCGTCACCTGCATGTCGCTCCGGAAGCCGTCACGGTCGTCGTACTCCGTATTGCAGACAGCGTCGATGGTGCTGTAGCCCATATCCATGACAAATTTCACCGTCTCGGGCTTCTTCCAGTCCGGACCGCAGACCGCCGTGGCCTCTATGGCGGTCTCACCGTCCTCCTCGGCCCGGAACGCGACGCCCACCAGCTGCTTGTTTTTCTTCGAAATGGAGAAGGTGACGGTGAAGGCGCATTCCTCGATGCTGTCCCGATCGTCCTCCAGGCTCTCCAGGGCTTCGTTCATCTCGTCCCGATAGTCCTCGTAACTGCTTTGAAGGACATTTTCCAGAAGATCCGCGTGCTTCTCCAGGAACCGGTTCAGTTCCTTGTTGTCCCGCAGGATCCGGAGGGCGTCCTTCAGAAATTCATAGAGCTTTTCGCCCCCAAGGGTCACGGTCACGTCCTGGGTCTTCACCGTGTCGCCGGAGGAGAACTCCGCCTCGCCGCTGTCCTTCGATATGTCCGCGTATTTGTTCAGGGGCTTCAGAAGGTCGGTGACGAGGGATTTTATCAGCTTTTCCGTCTCGTCCTTCGACTTGCCGGAGGAAGCGATACTCTCGAAAATATCCCCCAGCTCGTCGCCCGTATAATTCAGGTTCAGGCTGGTTTCAAGGGAGTATTCTCCGTCGGGCCCCCAGACCGAGTCGTCGTACTTTTTCCGCACGTCGTCGAACCGGAAGCCGTAGCTCTTCGTTCCGAAAACAGCCTCGGACTTTGCGGCCGCGTAAGTGCCGTCGGTGTAGGCCGACAGATCGACCGCTTCGGAGCCGTTCAAAAGGAGCGCGGCTTCCACGGCGGCCTTCTGATTGTCCTTCATGTCAAAATAGAACTTGACCCGTCCGCCGGCGCCGATCTCTATGCCGAGCAGATCGGAGGTCAGGCCGCGTCCGTCCACGTAGATCTCCACGCTGCCGGAATCCGCCGCCGCATTGACGATCTCCGAGATCTCCGAACGTTCCGCCGCCTTCAGACTGGCGTTAAGGGCTCGTCCGACGGAGGCCAGGGGGGAGTTCAGGAGGGCGGCGACGACAGCCCATGCCGCGGCACTGAGCACGCCAATGACGATAAGGGCGACGGCCCATCCGGGAAATCCCTTTTTCTTCTTCACAGTGACGGTATTCGGATTATAGTCGTACGAATAGTTCATTCAGACACCTCCGCATGATTTTCAGTATGGTTTGTCCGACCGGGACGGTTCAGCAGGGAAACGTACAGATCCCGGAACGCGCGCTCATCCCGGGGCAGGGGCTGCACATCCTCCGGGGGCACGCCCGGTGAAAGAAAGAGGAGCCGGTCGCAGAAGGGATAAAACTCCGCCGGGTCGTGGCCCACATAGAGCACGGTCTTCCCCGCCCGCTTCCAGTCGAGGATCAGGGCGGCCAGGGCGTCCCGGAAACGGATGTCCAGCGCGCCGCAGGGCTCGTCCAGAAGCAGGATATCGGGATTCCCGGCCATGGCGCAGGCGATGCTGACCTGCTTTTTCATGCCGCCGGAAAGCCGCGACACCCGCCGTCCGATCCAGTCCGCCACGGCGAAGGGAAGCGGATCCGGGATCGGCGCGTGGACCAGGTCCGCGAAAAAGCGCAGGTTCTCGCCCACCGTGGCGTCCTCCAGAAGCGCGCTGCCCTGGGGAACAAAGCCCACCGCACCGGAGCGGGTCACACGGCCTGAGGACGGCTTCCGGATCCCGGCGGCCAGGGACAGGAGGGTGGATTTTCCGGATCCGTTGGTCCCCGCGATCACGACGCAGGTTCCGGGATATGCCGAAAAGCTGACGTCCCGGAGCACGGGCTGTCTTTTTCTGCCGTAGGCAAAGGAAACGCCCTCGAGGGTCAGGGATGGGTCCATCTCCGCCATCCCTCCTTTCATCCGGTTTTATTCTATTAACATTATACCACAGGTTCCGTCCTCTCCGCAAGAGGGGAAACGCTCCGTGGGGAAAATCTAACCTCGGTTTAACTTTTTTAATGATCCGTTCTCAGGCGGGGGAGGTGCCGTCAAAGGTTTTTCTGTCTTGACCCGCTATCTGCTCCGGAAAAGCGGTTCGATGCCGTTCTCCGTAACGCGGCAGGGGATGGAGATGACGCGGACGCCGGCGGAGACGGCCCGGTTCAGAGCGTCGGCGAAGGCGGGATCCGTCTCCCGATTGGGGCGTACCTGCCGCACTCCCTCCGTCTGGATCACGAAGGCCGCGGCGCAGCGATACCCCTCCCCGGCGGCTCTGGTCAGCTCCCGCAGGTGTCTGGTTCCCCGCTCCGTGGGGGCGTCCGGAAAAAAACCGATCCCGTCCCGCTCAAGGGTGCAGCCCTTTACCTCCATAAGGAATTGCTCCCCGCCCCGCTCCATGGCAAAATCGATGCGGGAGCTGCCGTACCGGTATTCCGGCTTCACAAAATCGAAGCGGATGCCGTCGTATCCGCCCGCAGCCAGCCATTCCGCCGCGACCCGGTTGGGGGCCTGGCTGTCGATGTTGAAAAGCGCGTCCTGTTTATACACCCCCACAAGGTCCCAGGCGGTCTTCCGCGCCGGGTTCTCCCCAGCAGCCAGGATCACGGCGGCCCCGGGCAGAAGCAGCTCCCGGCAGCGCCCCGTATTCTTCACATGGACAGTGAGCTCCCCGCCTTCCTCCGTCCGCACCCGGGCGACAAACCGGTTCGGACGCGCGATGAACGCCGCCCGGCAGATCTTGGCATAGCGCATGGCTTTTCCCCCTCCCTTTTTCCGTCATTTCCGTTTTCACCATGATACCGCAGACCGGGGGATTTGTAAAGAGCGCGGAGCGATTTTCACCATTGGGCGGGCAGGGCGGATTTCGCGGTTATCCCTTGACATCCCGCGCCCGCTCGGGTATAATATACTCCGAATGGGAGAGGCTCCCACGAATAATCTGACATATACTGCGAGGTATTTTTCCATGGCTGAATTCAGAGTCGGCGTCATCGGACTGGGCGGCCGCGGCATGGGTCACGTTCACGGCATTCTGACCGAGAGGGACGACACCGTCATCACCGCCGTCTGCGACACCTACGAGGACCGCTGCGCCAAGGCCGTCACCTACTGCAAGGAAAAGAAGAACTGGGACGTGGCGTCCACGACGGACTACCGGGCCCTCATCGAGCGGGACGACGTGGACGTGGTCTGCATCTTCTCCGCCTGGGAGAACCACATCCCCGCTGCGATCTACGCCATGAACTGCGGCAAGCAGGTCTGCACCGAGGTGGGCGGCGCGTACTCCCTGGAGGATTGCTGGTCCCTGGTGGAGACCTACGAGCGCACCCGCATCCACTGCATGATGCTGGAGAACTGCTGCTATGACCGCAACGAGATGATGGTCATGCGCATGGTCCGCGAGGGTGTGTTCGGGCGCATCGTCCACTGCGAGGGCGGCTATCAGCACGATCTCAGAGAGGAGATCTCCTTCGGCGAGGAAAACCGCCACTACCGGCTCCGCAATTATAAAAACCGCTGCTGCGAGAACTACCCCACCCACGAGCTGGGCCCCATCGCCAAGATCCTGAACATCAACCGGGGCAACCGGATGCTCTCCCTGTCCTCCATGGCCTCCGGCGCCTTCGGGCTCAACGACTACGCGCAGAAGAACGCGCGGGTCAATCCGGAGCTGAAGACCTACCGCTTCAACCAGGGCGACGTGGTGAAGACCAACATCAAGTGCGCGGGCGGCGAGCTCATCACCCTGACTCTGGACACCACCCTGCCCCGCAATTATTCGAGAAACTTCACCGTCCGCGGAACCAACGGCTACTTCTCCGAGAACTGCGACGGCATCTTCCTCGAGGGCAAGGGAAGCGAATGGGACCACAGCTTCTACGGCAACATCCCGGAATACCGGAAGGACTGGGAACATCCCGTCTGGCGGAAATTTGAGGAAGAGGGCGTGAAGGGCGGACACGGCGGCATGGACTGGCTGGTGTTCGACGCGTACTTCGAGGCGCTGAAGAACGGGGAGAACCCGCCCATCGACACCTTCGACACGGCGGCCTGGATGGCCATCACCCCCCTGTCCGAGGCCTCCATCCAGATGGGCGGCATGCCCGTCGAGGTGCCGGACTTCACCCGGGGCATGTGGACCCACCGTCCGGAGAGCGACCTGAACCACGGGTTCTACACGCTGGACAGATAAAATCATAGTGTTCACACTATGAGAGGAAGAAACCCTGCGGGTTTCAAATCTCATTATATCCCGTTGCGCACGGGAGGCGCGGGGGAGGGACACCATCTCTGGCCGAAGGTGCCCCTCCCCCGAGGGTCCCCCTTGGCCGTATGGCATAAACCTACAGCTCGTACCGGAATCGAAAATCGATTGTTGATCCCACGTCCTCGCGCGGACCACGTTGCGTCAGCTGAAACATGCGATGAACTCCGTCGGAGACGAAGTTCATCGGTTTGCAGGGTAACCTGCAAACAGCGATCGAAGCGCGCATGACAGAGGGCGCGATGCAGAAAAGCTTATACCATCGGCAAGCGCCGCGGAGTGAGCAGATTGCTTTAGTTTACGATTCTTCGATCAATCGTGTTTTCTGGAAATAATCAGTCTTTCAACAGAACGACAGCCGATGCGGGGGCCTTTGGGTGCGTGTCGGCTGCGTTTTTTCAGCAGGCGAAAGCAGGCGGAGGGCATCATGATCCGAAGAATACGCGCTTTTTTATCCGCGCGGCCGGGGATGATCGGGGCGGTGTCCCTTTTATACAAGGTGGGGCGGAACCTGGCTTTTGCGGTATGGAATCTGATCCTGGCTCTTGTATACGGCTCCTGGTGGTATCTGACGGCGGGCGTTTACCACGGGCTTCTGGGCGGGATCCGGTCGGCGGCCGCTCTGTCCGTGGACAAGGACGGGGAGCGCGGTCCGGAATCCGAAGGCGGGAAATCCACCCCCTCCGCTCTCCGCACACTGACCGGCGCGGTGTCCCGGATCGGATCCGGGGAGGGCGTGGTCCGGCTGGTGAGGGCCTCCGGAATCCTCCTGATCCTTCTGAGCGTCGCGGTGGCGGGGACCAATGTGCTGAGCATCAAACACCGCATAGCGGACGTGAAGGGGCTGATTCCCGTCATCGGCACGGCGGCCTTCACCTTTTACAAGCTGATCTACGCCGTTGTCAAGCTGGCGCGGAAGAGCCGGGGGCGGTCTCCCAGGGAAAGCGTCCTGCGGTGTACGGCTCTGGCGGACTCCTCCATGGCCATGCTGACCCTGGAGCGGACCATGATCGCCAGTGTGGACGACGCGGGGACGGATACCCGGTTCTTCACCGTCATGACCGCCTGTCTGGGGATGGCGGTATTCCTCGTGGTTCTCTGGGCGGGGATCCATCTGCTCTTCCGGGCGCGCCGGATGAGGAAAAGCGCATAACGAATACAGCCTGACGGGGCGTCCCATACCGATTATATCGGGACACTGCGTCAGGCTGTATTTTGTTTTTTCCCTGCGGAATCAGTCCGCCGTCTTCCCCGCCCGCTTCTGCCGGATCCTCCCGGTGAGCCAGGCGATGCCGTAGACGGCGCAGAAGACGAGAAGATCCACGGTGACCACGGCGGCTCCGGTCTGCACGGGCTGGAGGGTCTCGCTGAGGGAGCACCAGCAGGCCGCCAGATAGCCGACCACGAAGGACAGGGCCGAGATCACGGCGGAGAGGACCACAGTCCGGCGGAAGTTCCCCGTCAGGCGCATGGCGGTCAGCGGCGGGAAAATCAGCAGGGCCGAGATCATGATGGAGCCCATCATCTTCATCCCGACGACGATGGTCAGGCCTGTCAGCACGGACAGGGTCAGGCCGAAGAAGCCCGTCTTCACCCCGGCGGCTCTGGCGAAGGTCTCGTCGAAGGTCACGGCGAAGATGGTCTTGAAGCTGAGGACGAACCAGACCAGCACCGCCGCCGACAGTGCCAGGGACAGGAGCATGTCCTTCCCCGAGATGGTGAAAATCGAGGAGGAGCCGAAGAGGGAGGAGCAGATATCCCCGGACCGGCCGCCCGTCAGGTTGTAGAGCAGGGTCCCCACCGCCACGGCGCCCGTGGACACCACCGCGCAGGCCGCGTCGCCGTTGAGCCTGCCGTCATTCTTTGACAGGCGCAGGATCAGCACCGCCGACAGAATCACCACGGGGATGGAGATCTCCATGGAATAGAGGGAGCCCACGCCGGCGCAGGAGGCCAGGGCCAGCCCGAAAAATCCCACGTGGGACAATCCGTCCCCGATCATGGAATACCGCTTCAGCACCAGGCTCACCCCCAGCACTGCGGAGCAAAGGGACACAAGGGTCCCCACGGCGAGGCCCCTCAGAATCACCCGGACGAGGAAGTCCGAGGCGAAAATGTCTCCGATCGTCATGCCGTCGCCCCTCCTTCCCCGCCGCTCCGGGCCTTTTCCGTCTGCTGGTTCAGCTCCCTGGTCAGGGAAGCCGCGAAAACCGAATGGCCCTCGTGGCCGTGATGGTGCAAAATCTCGTCCGCCGCCTCGTCCAGCCGCTCATGCCGTTCGTAGGCCGCCACGGTGCCGAAGAAGGAATGGCCCCGGCACATGGAGAGCACGGTCTTGGCCTCTCTCAGGGCACATCCCACGTCGTGGGTCACCATCATGACGGCGCAGCCCCGCTCCTCGTTGATCCGCCGGATGGCCGCGTACATGCCGTGGGCCGCCTCGGGATCCAGCCCCGTCACCGGCTCGTCCAGAAGCAGCAGTCTGTCCGACGCGCATACGGCCCGGGCCAGGAGCGTTCTCTGCCGCTGTCCCCCGGAGAGATCCCCGAAGGTCCGCTCCGCCAGATCCGCGATGTCCAGCAGTTCCATAGCCGCGTCCGCCTTTTTCTTCGACGCGGAGCGCCAGAGAAAGCCGCCGCCCTCCCCGCGCACGCAGCCGGACAGGACCACCTCCCGGACCGACGCCGGAAAGTCCCGCTGGATCTTCGACTGCTGGGGCAGATAGCCGATGCCCTGCCGTCTCAGCTCCGGGTCCACGGTCAGAACGCCGCCCGCGGGCTTCAACTCCCCGGTGACGGCCTTCAGCAGGGTGCTTTTGCCGGATCCGTTCTCCCCCACCACGCAGAGGTAATCCCCCGCCGCCAGGGTGAAGGACACGCCCTCCGCTGCGGTCACGCCCTCGTAGGCCAGGGTCAGGTCCCGCGCTTCTATGATTGTCATTCGTGATTCCCCCAATCCGGCCGTCACTGCAGAGCCGTCCGCAGCGCGCCGAGATTTTCTCTCATCAGATCGGTCAGGGTCACCCCGGCCGCAAATTCCGCCCTTGTCACGTTGTGGCCGGACTGGAGCGTCAGCACGGCGCATCCCGTCTCCCGGGCCACCGCGTCGGCGCACCGCCCGTCGGACAGCTCGATCTTGAAGACGCAGGGCAGCGCGTTCCGCCGCACGGTATCCACCAGGGCGTTCACCGTGGCGAGGGACGCCTCCACGTTGGAGGAGCACCCGCTGAAGGCCGCCACGTACTCGAGCCCCCACTCCTCCGCCAGATACCGGAAGGGGAAGCGGTCCGCCACGGCAATGAGCCGCTTGTCCGTGGAATCGAAGAAGGCGGCGTATTCCGCCTCCAGGCCGTTCAGCGCGGACATATACCGGATCATATTGTCCGCCCGCTCGGTAGAGCCCCATTCGTCCACCCGGTTCAGCGCGTCCGCCGCCGCCTGCGCGATCAGCCGGATGTTGCCGAAGGAGGTCCAGACATGCTCATCCGTCTCCGGCTCCTCGTCGGGATCACCGTGGGTCCCGGCCTCGGCGGCTTCCAGAACGGATGCGGAGGACTCCTCCACCGTCCGGCAGACCTCCAGGGCATACACGACGAGGGGGCGGTCGGCGGGATCCATGGTGTCAAGCGTATCATAGACCCAGTCCTCGCTCTCACCGCCCACGCAGAGGAAGAGATCCGCCCGGGCGATCTTCGCGGCGTCGGCCAGGGTGATCTCGTAGTCGTGGGATTCGGTCTCCGGGGGCAGGAGCATCTCTACCTCCGCCGTATCCCCCGCCACGGAGCGGAGAATGTCGTAAACGGCGAAATTCGTGGCCACCGCGTATGGCCTGCTCCCCTTTCCCGTCTCGGAAGAACAGGAGGACAACGGCAGGCAGAGGGCCAGAAGAAGCGCGGCCGCCGTCAGCCGGATCAGATTCCGTATGGTTTTCATGCTTCGCTCTCCTCTCCGTTCTCCGGTTTCTTCTCCCTGCATCCGGCGCAGAGCCCGTAGATGACGGTGCGGCCGCAGTCCACGGAGAAGCTGTGCTCATTGAGAAAATGGGAGAGGATGGTATCCATGAAGGCGCAGTCCATGTGGATCAGTTCCCCGCAGCGCTCACATTTCAGATGGATGTGCTCGGGCCGGCCGCCGCAGCCGTCGTACTGGTAACAGGCGCACTCCCCCCGTCCGGTTCCCACGGTGAATTTCCGGAGCAGTCCGGCCTCGGTCAGGGAGGTGATGGCGCGGAAAACCGTGGATTCCCCCGCGTCCACCTCGGCGTAAACGTCCTTGACGGTAAAACAGGTGTCGGCGTGGTCCATGAAGAACCGCAGCACGGCGTCCCGCTGTTTTGTTTTATACTGCATACTCCCACCGGATTTGAAAATGAATTTCAATTTCAGTTTCCACAGTATACCACAGATCCTGCGGGATGTCAAGAAAAAAAACGACGGAAAACCCGTCGGGAAAACTGTCGGACGCTGTGCTTTCTGCGAAAGTGCCGCATCGCTGTATCAGCTGCGGGAGGTCATTCCTGACCTCCCGGCGGAGGAGAATGAAGTTCAGCCTGAACTTCACGCTAAGGGATGCAGTCTGCGTGACTGCCCGCCAACTTCGTTGGCAGAAGGAAACAAAGGCTTCGCCTTTGGGAACGAATTATGTCTCTGCGCGGGACGGGCGGTGGGAGGGACCCAGCTCAAGCCGCAGGGCCCCTCCCACGGGTCCCTTGGCTATATGGTATCTCGAACAGCACGGACCAGAATCCAACTCTGATAGCACATCCCACGCTTCGCGGCAAAACATGACGCCACCGATGGCGCGAGCCCGATTCGAAAGTTGAATAATCCAGATATCAAAACGCGCTTCCATTACACGGTCGCGTGAAAGAGAAGACGAAACTGAAAGATCAGCCTCGCGGAATAAAGGCACTTCTTGAACAGGACAGCGTAACTTGAAGTCCAGCCCCCTTGCCCAATGCGCGCTTCGATCGCTGTTTGCGTCGCCCCTTCGGGCAGAGCAAACCGATGAACTTCGTCCCCGACGGAGTTCATCGCATGTTTCAACTGACGCATCGGGTCCGCGCGAGGATATGGGATATCCTATCGATTTTCGATTCAGGGACGTGCTTTCGTCTTATGCCATATGGCCAAGGGACCTCCCCGGGAGGGGCCTTCGGCCTGAGATGGTCCCTCCCGGGTGCCCCGCGCACAGCGGATAATTTCGGAAACCCGAAGGGTTTCCTTCCTTAATCCGCCGACCGCAGTCGGCGTTCCCCTTTCTTGAAGTTCAGATTGAACTTCATCCTTCTCCACCGACAGAGCAGGAATGCCCTGTCGAGTTTATTATGCGGGGCGATGGATTCCGCAAAGGCTCAGTCTTTGCTTTCCTGCTTCACCGGCTGTGCCAGGGTCTTGTTGGAGAACTGCTTCGTGCCGGTGAGTTCGCGTTCGATGACGAGGAAATCCGGGACGGCGAATTCTTCACCCTCGTCCGCCAGCTCCACCTCCAGTACGGCACGGCCGTCCAGTCCGGGCCCGCCGATCTCGGGAGGATAGACGTCGATCTCCATGACGTGTCCCTCAAAGGGGAAGCTGTAGCGGGTCTTGGTCAGCTCTGTGGAGGCTTCCGTATAAAAATCCCGGTACTCCTCCTCCGTGATCTCCCGCTCGTCCTCCAGGCGGCTGAGCTTGGAGATCTTCTCCTTCCGGGTGAAGACGAAGGTCACCTCCCCATTCTCCTCGATGCGGCGGACGCGGCGTTCGGGGTGCTTCTTCCCGCCGGGGTTGGCCAGGTAGGTCTGCCGGATATGGCGGACGCGGCACCCGGGGAGGGTCGTCACGAAGGACAGATCGGGCAGGCGGATCAAGAATTTGCGCTCGGTTTCAACAGCCATGGAAGTCTCCATTTCCGGATCCGCCCCCGTCCTCAGAGGATCTGCTCCCCTCTCACGAAGGCACGCACGTACTGACGCATCTCGTAGCCGGTGGTGAGACCCCGCGCGCCCCCGACGAAATCCCGTCTTTCCTGCTCGGAGAGGCGGGTGAAGCGTTCAAAGGCGGTCCCGTCCCCGGTCAGCGCGAGGCTGAGGGCGGCGGGCATGGGCATTTCCTTTTCCGGGTTCGGGCGGCGGAAATCCTGATTCATTTTAAAAATCCTCCTTATGGTTCCGGTTTTTCTCAGTATGCCCGGAGAAGGAGGCGCGTATGCACGAAAGCAGGCAGGTACAAACAGGGGACGTTTTTTCCGCACCATCCGTCCTCCGCCGCATATGCTGGAATGATCCCTCGGAAAGGAGGAGCGAAAAATGTTCGGCTGTGACAACAACGGCATCGTCTGGATCGTGCTGGCTCTGGTCCTGATCTGCTGGTGCCGCGGAAACGGCGAAAACCAGAACGGCGGCTGCGGCAATATCGGCTGCGGCGGCTGCGGCGGCTGCAGGTAAAAAACGGAACAACCGGTCCTGTGGGGTGAGAATCCGCAGGGCCGGTTTTTCTCAGTGAAACAGCACGCCGACCGGCGGAGCAATCCTTATTTCCCGTAAATCCGGGCGTAGCTTTCCTCCATATCGGCGCGGCAGGCGTCGGGAACGGCGTCGGCCAGGGGTGCGCCGTATTTCAGAAGGTCCCGCACATAGGTGGAGCTGATCATGGAGAGTGCGGGGGCGGAGGGCAGGATCACGGTTTCCAGCTCCGGGTCGAAGCGCTTCATAATGAAGGCCAGGTTGTATTCGTAATCGAAATCCCCGCCGGAACGGGCTCCCCGGACGATGAAGCGGGCGTCCAGCTCCCGTGCTGCGTCGGAGGTCAGCCCGCCCCACAGCACGGCGTCCGCTCCGGGGATTCCCCGGCATACCTCTTCGCAGAAGCGCAGGCGGTCCGCAGGGGGAAACATGCCGGAGGCCTTTTCGGTGTTGGCCAGGATCACTACGGTCACATGATCGAACATGCGGGCGGCCCGGCGGATGAGGTCCTCATGGCCGGCGGTGACGGGATCGAAGCTCCCGGTGATGACGGCGCGTCTCATTCGGCGTCCTCCGCAGGGGCGGGTCCGTCCTTCTCCGTTTCCTCTCCGTCGGGATCACGGGGGGTCAGGAGGGTAATGCGGGTCCGGCCGTAGAGGGGGGATTTCAGCACGGTATATTTCGCGGCCAGCTCCTCATCCCCGCCGAAGACGTCCCGCAGAATGGCCTCCGCTGCCAGATCCTCGTCCTTCCGGGCGCGGGTGGCTTTGGGAGGGATATCGCAGTCCGTCTCGCAGACCAGGGTGGCGCCGGGGGCAGCGAAATCCTCCTCCGCGATGGTTCTGAGGGCCTTGGCCAGCATGCCGCTGCCGTAGGGGGGATCCAGGAAGATGAGATCGAACTTCTCCCGTCCGGCGGCGCTTCGCAGGTAGGAGGTATAGGTATTCCCCACGATGCGGCACCGTCCGGCCAGCCGGGTCTTTCTGGCGTTCTCCTCGATACAGGCGGCGGCTTCCTTGGAGGAATCCACCAGGACGGCTCTCTCAGCTCCCCGGGACAGGGCCTCCAGGGCCATCTGACCGCTGCCGGCGAAGAGGTCCAGCACGACGCGGCCCTCGATATCGAACTGGATCATGGAAAAGACGGCTTCCTTGACCTTATCGGAGGTGGGGCGGGTATTTTCGCCCTCGGCGGTGACGAGCTTCGTCCCGCGGGCGGATCCTGTGATGACTCTCATAAACGACAATCCTTTCGTAAAGGAAGAAAACGCTGCGCGTTTTCAAATGAATGCCCCTGC
>CACWLT010000031.1:0-13944 GCA_902761695.1 uncultured Ruminococcus sp. | reverse complement strand
GGGGACACCAGCTCTGGCCGCAGGTTTCCCCCCGTGCGGGGGTTTCCTTGGCCGGAGAGCATAATCCTTGTTGCTCACATCCGTGTCGAAAATCGATTGTGCCTCCCAAGTCCTCGCGCGGACTGTGTTCGTGAAGCTGAAACATGCGTGAAATCCCATCTAAAGATGGAATTTCACGGTTTCCTCGGGGACCTCGGAAACAGCTATCGAAACGCGCATTGGGCAAGGGGGCTGGACTATACGTTTCGCTTTCCTATTCTCAGATTGACTATAATCCGCGAGGCTGTATTTTCAGTTTCGTCTTCTCTCCATCGCGACCGTGTAATGGAAGCGCGTTTTGATGTCTGTATGATTTGGCTGCTGATTGTAGTCCGCGCCATCGATGGCGTCATGTTTCGCCGCGAAGCGTGGGTTGTCCGATCGAGGTTGTATACAGAGACGTGCTTCCGCCTTATGCCATATAGCCAAGGGGACCCTCCGGGGAGGGGCCGATTTGCTTGCAAATCAGTCGGCCATGAGATGGTCCCCTCCCCGGCGCCCGTCCCGCGCAGGGACATCTATTCCGGAAACGTGAAGCGTTTCCTGCCTATCGGTTCGGATGGAAATGGAGGTAAATCTCCTCCGCGTCCTTTTCGGAGATGCCGGGGACGGAGGCTAAGGTCTCGCGGGAGGCTTCCTTTATGGCGGTGACGGTGCCGAGGGATTTCAGCAGATTTTTTGCCTTTGCGGGACCGATGCCGCGGATGGATTCGAGGGAGGAGGTTTTGAGGGTTTTCCGTTTCTGGCCGGTCATGCGGGCGACGGAATAGCGGTGGACCTCCTCCTGAATGCCGTAGACGAGGCGGAAGACGTCGGCCTGTCTGGCAATGTTGATCTCGCCCTCCTCGTCGCAGAGGGTGCGGGTTTTATGGTGCTCATCCTTGACCATGCCGAAGACGGGGATCTCATATCCCTCCCGGGCCATCATTTCCTTGATGACGGACACATGGCCCCGGCCGCCGTCCAGGAGGATCAGATCCGGCACCGCGGACATGCCGTCACCCTCCTGACCCATATGGGCGAGGCGGCGGGAAAGCGCTTCGGTCATGGCGGCGTAGTCGTCCTGCCCCGTGGTGGAACGGATATTGAAGGTGCGGTACTCGCTCTTCTTCATCTTTCCCTCGGCGCAGACCACCATGCCGCAGGTGATATGCTCGTCGCTCAGGTTGGAGATGTCGTAGGCCTCGATGCGCTCCGGCAGGACCTCCAGCTTCAAGAGAGACGCAAGGGAGGCCAGGGTGCGCTCGCCGTCCTTTTCCTGCTTTGCCCGGTTCTCGGAGTGCCTGGCCGCGTCCTGGACCGCCATGTCGCAGAGGTACTTCGACGCGCCCCGCTTCGGCGTTCTCACCTCCACCTTATGGCCGGACCGTTCGGTGAAGTAGGCCTCCAGCACGTCCCGGTCGTGGTCGGGGATCTCGAAGGACAGAAGGATCTCGCCGGGGATGAACTCCCGGGACTGGTAGAGGGACATGAGGAAGACGGAAAAGGGGGAGTCCCCCGCCTCGTCCTCGTTCTCCGCCGTGATCTCGTCCCCGCCGAAGAGGAAGTGCTCGCTGTCGGCGATATATCCGCTCCGGACGTAGAACACTGCGGCGCAGTCCTTGAAGGTCAGCTCGTCCACGCTGGTGAGGTGGAGGCCGATGACGTCGCACTCCACATCGGGGGAGCCCACGGCCTTCTGGCGCTCGCCCAGCTTCCGCAGGCCCGCGATGGCGTCCCGGTATCTGGCGGCCCGCTCGAACTCCAATTCCTCGGAAGCCCGGAGCATTTTGGCGGTGAGACCGGCGATCACGTCCCGGGTGCCGCCCCGGAGAATGCCCGCCGCCTGATCCAGCGCCGCGTCGTAGTCCTCCCGGGAGACCTCCCCGGTGCAGACGCCCATGCACCGGCCCATCTGGTAGTAGACGCAGGGCCGCTCCTTTCCGATGTCGGCGGGAAATTTCCGCTTGCAGGAGGGGAGCTTCAGGGTGCGCTCCAGCTGGCCGATGACGGAGAAGACCGTAGCGGTGCCGGAATAGGGGCCGAAATACCGGCTGCCGTCGGGGGTGCGCTTCCGGCTCATGGCGATGCGGGGCCACTCCTCCGCGTCCCCCTTTTCCGGGATGCCGATGCGGATATAGGGGTAGGATTTGGCGTCCTTCAGCTTGATGTTGTATTTGGGGGTATACTGCTTGATGAGGGAATTCTCCAGCGCCAGGGCCTCCATCTCCGTATCGCAGGTGATGAAGCGGAAATCGTGGACCGACGCTGCCATGCGGGTGGTCTTCGGATCGTGGGCGCCGTGAAAATACTGGGACACCCGGTCCCGGAGCGAGCGGGATTTGCCCACGTAGATAACCTTCCCCGCAGCGTTCTTCATGATATAGACGCCTGGCTGTCTCGGCAGGGCCGCGGACTTTTCCCGGAGATGGTCGATATTGGGGGAGAGTGTGGCTGTATTCATACGGTAAACGCAGTGCTATATACAAATGGGCGATGATGCTTTGCTTCACCATCGCCCTTGTTCTGCCTGTTTATGCTGCTTTCAGGATAATTCCCTCTCACGCGTCCGCCTCACGCATCCGCGCGGGGGCATACCCTTCCCGGATGAAGGCGCGTCCGGCCGGGACCGGTTTATTCCGCGAAGCCGCTGTCGATCAGATTGGAGAGACCCGCGAGAGCTTCCTCTTCGTCGGTGCCGTCTGCGATCAGCGTGATCGTCATGCCCTTGACAATACCCAGGGACAGAACGCCCAGCAGGCTCTTGGCGTTGACTCTGCGGTCATCCTTTTCGACCCAGATCGAGCTCTTGTAGGAGTTGGCCTTCTGGATGAAGAACGTCGCCGGTCTGGCATGGAGACCCACATTATTCTTTATGGTTACGTCGCACGAAATCATTTTTACGCTCCTCAAATAAGGTTGTATAGGAAGCAGCAGAGCTGTTTAATTAACTTTATTATACCAAAATCCGGCGCTGAAATCAATAGCCCCGCGGGATTTTTTTACCGGCAACTTCAACAACACTTGTCTCCGCGCTCTCCCCTTTTTCGTACAAACCCGGAGGATGCCGCCGGGTGCGCTTTCAGACCTTCGCCACGGCGACCAGAGCGTTCTCCCCGTTGATGTCCCATTCCTTCGCGTAGGCGGAATCGTCCGTCAGGGGGACAAAGGTCAGCTCGTCGCAGAGGGTGGCGGATTTCAGCTCGTCCGGATCGGCGGAGAGGAGCTTCTCCAGCTTTTCGCTGCCGGTCACGGAAACCCTGATGTGGTCCGTCACCACGAAGTCCGCCTCCTTGCGCATGGTCTGCACCTTGGAGATCACCTCGCGCACGAAGCCCTCCGCGATCAGCTCGTCGGTAAGGGTGATATCCAGGGCCACGGACACGCCGTTTTCGGACACGGTGAAGGTACCGGGCTTCTGCTTCACCTCGATGAGCAGGTCCTCCTCGCCGAGGTCCGCCGCGCCGCCGTTCAGCTCCAGATGGATCTTCCCGGTGCTCTTCAGCTCGGCCATGGCGGCGTTTCCGTCGTAGTCCTCCGCCTGCAGGATGGAGCGGATCTGCCCCAGCAGCTTGCCGTACTTCGGGCCCACGGTCTTCAGATTGGGCTTGAAGCTGTAGGAGGACAGGGCGGACATGTCGTCCACGAATTTGACGGTCTTCACGTTCAGCTCGTCCCGGATGATGGCGGAATAGGTGTCGCCCGGATCCTCCACGCCGCCCGCGTACAGAGCGGAGAGAGGCTGGCGGTTCTTCAGGTTGGCGCCGTTTCTGGCTGCCCGGCCCAGCACCACCACGTCCATGACGGTCTTCATGGAAGCCTCAAGCCCGGTGTCGATGCGGCTCTCGTCGCAGGCCGGCCAGGCGCAGAGATGGACGGAGACGGGCGCGCTCTTGTCCACGGAGCAGACCAGGTTGCGGTAGATGTCGTCCGCCATGAAGGGAACGAAGGGGGCGGCGATCTTCGCCACGGTCACCAGGGCCGTCCAGAGGGTCATGTAGGCCGCGGTCTTGTCCTCGGTCATATCCGTGCCCCAGTACCGTTCGCGGCAGCGGCGCACGTACCAGTTGGAGAGTTCGTCCACGCAGTCGTAGAGGGCCTTGGCCGCCTCGGGGATGCGGTAGTTCTCCAGATGGACGTCCACGGTCTTCACGGCGGTGTTCACCACGGACAGGGCGTACCGGTCCATGACGGTGAGGGCGCAGTCCTCGAGGCGGTATTTCGTGGGATCGAAGGAATCGATGTCGGCGTAGAGGACGTAGAAGGCGTAGGTGTTCCACAGGGTGCCGAGGAACTTCCGCTGGCCCTCCTGCACCGCCTTGCCGGAGAACCGGGAGGGGAGCCAGGGGGCGCTGTTGGTGTAGAAGTACCACCGGATGGCGTCCGCGCCGTAGGTGTTCAGGGCGTCGAAGGGATCCACGGCGTTTCCCTTGGACTTGGACATCTTCTGGCCGTTCTCGTCCTGCACGTGGCCGAGGACGATGACGTTCCGGTAGGGCGCGCAGTCGAAGAGCAGGGTGGAGATGGCCATGAGGGAGTAGAACCACCCTCTGGTCTGGTCCACGGCCTCGCTGATGAAGTCCGCCGGGAACTGGGCCTTGAACTTGTCCTCGTTCTCGAAGGGATAGTGGTGCTGGGCGAAGGGCATGGAGCCGGAGTCGAACCAGCAGTCGATGACCTCGGGGACGCGCTTCATCTCGCCGCCGCATTCCGGGCAGGTGAGGGTCACGCTGTCAATATAGGGCCGGTGCAGCTCGATATCCTCCGGGCAGTTCTTCGACATGGATTTCAGCTCGGCGATGGAGCCGACCGAGTGACGGCAGCCGCAGGAGCATTCCCAGATATTGAGGGGTGTGCCCCAGTAGCGGTTGCGGGAGATGGCCCAGTCCTGGACGTTCTCCAGCCAGTCGCCGAAGCGGCCCTTGCCGATGGAAGCGGGGATCCAGTTGACGGTGTTGTTGTTCCGGATCAAATTGTCCCGGACGGCGGTCATCTTGATATACCAGGACTCCCGGGCGTAGTAGATCAGGGGCGTGTCGCAGCGCCAGCAGTGGGGATAGTCGTGCTCGAACTTCGGGGCGTCGAAGAGCTTGCCGTCCTTCTTCAGATCCTCCAGGATCACGGGATCAGCCTTCTTGACGAAGATCCCGGCGTAGGGGGTCTCGGCCGTCATATTGCCCGCGCCGTCCACGAACTGGACGAAGGGGAGGTCGTACCGCTTCCCCACCCGGGAGTCGTCCTCGCCGAAAGCCGGGGCGATGTGGACGATGCCCGTGCCGTCGCCCATGGTGACGTACCCGTCGCACGTGACAAAGTGGCCTTTTTTCTTCTGCTTCGCGGCAGCTTCCGCGGTGCAGGCCCAGAGGGGTTCGTACTCCCGGTATTCCAGCGCGGCCCCGGGCATTTCCTCGAGAATCTCATAGGCGGGCGCGTCCTCCGTCTTCAGCTTGCCGAGGACGGTGTCCAGCAGGGCCTTGGCCATGTAGTAGGTATATCCGTCGGCTGCCTTCACCTTCGCGTAGGTCTCCTCGGGATTGACGCAGAGGGCCACGTTGGAGGGCAGGGTCCAGGGGGTGGTGGTCCAGGCCAGGAAATACGCGTCCTCGCCCTTCACCTTAAAGCGCACCACGGCGGAGCGCTCCTTCACGGTCTTGTAGCCCTGGGCCACCTCCTGCGCGGACAGGGGGGTGCCGCAGCGGGGGCAGTAGGGGACGATCTTGAAGCCCTTGTAGAGCAGGCCCTTTTCCCAGATCTGCTTCAGCGCCCACCACTCGGACTCGATATAGCTGTTCTCGTAGGTCACGTAGGGATGCTCCATGTCGCACCAGTAGCCCACGGTGCCGGAGAAGTCCTCCCACATGCCCTTGTACTTCCAGACACTCTCCTTGCACTGGTTGATGAAGGGCTCCAGGCCGTACTGCTCGATCTGCTCCTTGCCGTCCAGGCCCAGCTTCTTCTCCACCTCGATCTCCACCGGCAGACCGTGGGTATCCCAGCCGGCCTTGCGGGGGACGTCCCTTCCCTTCATCCAGCGGTAGCGGGGGATCAGGTCCTTGATGACCCGGGTGAGGACGTGACCGATATGGGGCTTGCCGTTGGCAGTCGGCGGTCCGTCGTAGAAGGTATAGCCCGGCCGTCCCAGGCTCTCCTCCAGCTGCTTCTTGAAGATACCGTTCTCGTTCCAGAATTTCAGGGTCTCGCGCTCGCGGTCCACGAAATTCATGCTGGTATTGACCTTGTTGTACATAAACCCTCCGAAAAAAAGAAAATCCCGGCTCAGCCCGGGACAGAAAAAACTGCTTGACCACCCGCACGCGTCGATACGGTTCCCTTGTAACGGGGGGATTCCGGCGCGGGCTTGTCCTTCCGGCAGGGAGGGATTCACCCGGCGGCTCGGGAGTGATTTTCGGACGCCGCGCCGCACCGGGATTCCACCCTCCCCGGCTCTCTTCTGCGCCGCCTCCCGGGATCCGGGACACGCCTACTCGTTCCGTCACAGCCTTTGCTTCTATGTATATTCATTATAAAGCAAACCGGACGGAAAGTCAAGGGGAAGCCTTTGTAAAATATCCCCAAAACCCTTGAAAATCCCCGCTGTTTATGATAACATAGTCAATAAAGAACAGCCATCCGGCTGCTGAGATTATTTTCCCTTATAATGAAAGGCGGTACCCGACATGACAACGCGCACATCCTGGCCCCTGGCGCTCTCCGTTGGCCCCGACGCCATGAACGCCGAAGCCTTCCGAGGAATGGCCGGCGCCGGCATCGGTCACATCGAGCTGTCCTCCGGAGCCATCGCGCCCTTTTACAATGTTCTGGACTTCCCGCACAAGGCGAAGGACATCGTGTCCCTGGCCCGGGAGAACGGCGTGACGATATCCTCCGTCCATCTGCCCTTCGGACCGTTCTCCGAGATCGATCCCGCGTCCCCGGACCCGGCGGTGCGGAAGGCCATCGTCAAAATCCAGTCCGAGCTCATGGGCGCGGCGGGAGAGGCCGGAATCGGAATGGCCATCATCCACCCGTCGGGCGAGCCCTACCGCGAGGAGGAGCGTCCGGAGAGAATCGCGTGCGCCGTGGATGTCATCGGCGAGCTGACCGGGATCGCGAAGGCCGCGGGCGTCACCCTCTGCCTGGAAAACCTGCCCCGCACCTGCCTCTGCCGCACCTCGGACGAAATGCTCTGCTTTCTGGACGCGATACCGGATCTGCGGGTGGTCTTCGACACCAACCACAGTCTGAAGGAGGACAACGTCCACTACATCAAGGCCGTGGGGGACAAGATCGTCACCCTGCACGTGTCGGACTACGACTTCGTCGACGAAAAGCACTGGCTGCCCATGGAAGGAAAGAACAATTGGCCCGCCATCCTCCGCGCGCTGGAGGAGGTCGATTACAGCGGCCGCTTCCTCTATGAATCAGGCGCCGGACGCCCCTATTCCGAAATCGCTGACAATTACCGGACCCTCCTCGCCTGAGGACCCCGGATCATGGAAAGGAGAATCGAATCATGCTGATCCATCAGCCGTGGCTCCGCCTCGGGAACGATATCCGCGTCGAATACGAACAGTGCGTCAGAGAAGGCCGCGACGTCGCCGGATATGAGGGCGTCGTAAACGCGTTCGTCGCGATGGACAACGAGCTCACCCTGAAAAACGAGGCCGCCGTCGAAGCCCTCGCCCGCGAGATGGCCCATTCCCCGATCCGGGAGGACTTCCCCTTTGAGGAGCCCTCGGATCTGCCCTCCATCCTTGCCGCCTCTCCCTCCGCCGAAAAGACCCCGGTCCTGCCCGATCTGCCGGACGACGAGGTTCTCATGGACAAGCTCTGCGGCGCCTGGATCGGGCGGATCGCCGGCTGTCTCCTGGGCAAGCCCGTGGAAGGCTGGAAGCGGGACCGTCTCTGGCCCGTGCTGAAGGCCACCGGCAACTGGCCCATGAAGGGGTACATCCTGAAATCCGCCTTCACGCCGGAGCTCATCGAGGAGCAAAAGCTCTGGACCGGGGCATGCTTCGCGGACAACGTGCATTACGCCTCCCCGGTGGACGACGACACCAACTACACCACCTTCGCCCTGAAGCTGGTGACCCGGTACGGGCGGGACTTCACCCCGGCGGACGTGGCGGAGGGCTGGCTGTCCTGGATCCCGGCTTTCGCCACCTGCACGGCGGAGCGGGCCGCCTACCGGAACATAGCCGCGGGACTTCTGCCGCCCGAAACGGCGATTCATAAAAATCCCTACCGGGAATGGATCGGCGCCCAGATCCGCGGGGACTTCTTCGGCTACATCAATCCCGGCGATCCCCGGACCGCGGCGGAAATGGCCTTCCGGGACGCGTCCATCTCCCACGTGAAGAACGGCATTTACGGTGAAATGTTCATCGCGGCCATGATCGCGGCGGCGGCGGCGGAGCGGGACATCCGGACGATCATCGAAACGGGCCTTGCCTATATCCCGGCCAAATCCCGGCTGACGGCGGACGTGCGGGAGATCGTCGCCCTGTACGACGCTGGAAAGAGCGCGGACGAGATCATCGAGCACATCCACACCCGCTTCAACGAATACTCCGCCAACGACTGGTGCTACACCAACTCCAATGCCATGATCGTCACGATGGCCCTGCTCTGCGGCGGCGGGGACTTCGGGACCTCCGTCTGCCTGGCGGTCCAATCCTGCTTCGACACCGACTGCAACGGCGCGACCGTGGGCTCCATCGTGGGCATCCGAAACGGCGAGAGCGGCATCGATCCCTACTGGTACGCCCCCTTCGAGAAGCGGCTCTACACCTCCATCGAGGGCTACAATCTGGTGGAGATCCCCGCGCTGGCGAAGGCCACCTTCGATCTTGTGAAGAAATAAGAAAAAAGCGGGGTGAGGACGCTTCATCGGCATCCCTGCCCCGCATCACCGTCAAATGACCGGTTGACGGCGTTCTTATTTCGCTTCCGTTCCCGCAGCGTTCGGGAAGGCGTCGATCTCCTGCTCCACCCGGTTGAGAACTGTCTCGAAGGCCTCCAGCTGGCGCTTGCTGAAGTTCTCCTCCAGCTTTGCCACATATTCCCTGAGCCCGTCCTCGTACAGGCCGATATAGTTGTAGTACTTGTCCGTCAGGGTCAGGCGGAACTCCCGCTTGTCGTCGGAGGAGGCCTCCTTCACGATATAGCCCTTCTGGATCAGGGACGCCACCTTGTAGGACGCGCCGGGCCGGGAAATGCCCAGGAAGTCCGCGAACTCGCTGATGGTGGGGGAGCCCAGCGCGTGGATCACCTCCACGGCGAAGACCTCCATGGCGGTGAGGCTGCCCTCGCGTTCCTTGATGATGGAGAACAGGCGCTTATAAAAATTCAGGTGGATTTTATCGTTTATGCGGATGATATGGTCCTCAAGCATGACGCCGTTCCTCTTTTCCGACGGAGAAAACCCCAGTATTATTTGCCATATTGATAAAATGATAGCACCAACCGGGACGGTATTCATGCCGTTTCCATGAATGAATAATGAATTTTCCTTCAAAATCTATCTCACCCCAGGCGAATCCGCAGGAAAGGAATCGGGCTGACCGGGCGCCGGGGCCTGAGCTTTTGCGCATCGTCTGCATGCTGATGATCCTGACCAGCCACTTCTTCGTGCACGGCAAGGTCCTGGGTTCCCTCCGGACCACGGACGTCAATTACTCCGTCGGCTGGTTCATCGAGGCCTGCTGCTATGTGATGGTGAACTGCTTCGTGCTGATCACGGGGTATTATCAGTCCGCCTCCCGCTTCAGGCTGAAAAAGTTCCTCCTGCTCTGGGGACAGATCGTCTTCACCTCGGCGGCGGAATATCTGATCCTCTGCGCCTGCCATGAGATCACCTTCACCTGGAGTGGATTCTTCACCGCTGCGGCCGCCGTCACGGGGACCCGCTACTGGTTCGCCACAGCCTATCTGATCCTCTACGCCCTGACGCCCCTTCTGAACCGCGCCATGCGGGATCTGGGGCAGCGTGAGCATCTCTATGCCTGCGCCGCGCTGTGGGGCCTGTTCGTGGTGGGCCGGAACCTGACCTACTGGATGGATTTCGCCAACCTTCACGGGGGCTACAGCTACGTGTCCTTCATCGTGCTCTACGTCACGGCGGCGTATCTGCGGAGATATCCCCCGAGAAAGCGGCGCTGGCTGGGGTGGTATTTTCTCCTCTCCGCCGTCACCGCCGCCTCCCGGATCATCATGGCGGTGCTGTACCGCCGGTACGGGTTCTCCTCGGACTATCTGAAGGTCTTCATGCAGTACAACTCCGTCACGGTGGTGGCCGCGTCTGTGTGCCTCTTCCTCTTCTTCCTGCATCTGGACATCCGGGGCCGCGTTTCCCGGGCGCTGATCCGCTTTTTCGCCCCCCTGACGTTCGGGGTCTACATCATCCACGAGCACCGGGACCTGCGGGATCCCCTCTGGAACCGGCTGAAGCCCTGGGAGATCGCCCGTTCGCCGAAGGTTTTCCTCATGCTCATCGCCACGGTGCTCTCCCTGTTCCTCGTCTGCTCCCTTTTGGAATACCTGCGTCAGACCCTGTCCCGTCTGCTTCGCGTCCCGGATCTCTTCGGGCGGATCGCGGACCGGATGGGCTCCCTCGCCCGCTCCCTGGTTGATCGGCATCTGCCGCCGGAGGAATCATGCAGCAATACGACAAAGCAAGAATAGACGCCCTCAGGGAACGCGCCCTGAAGCCCGCCGTCTCCTACGACGAGTTCTACGGCTTTTTCAACGCCGCCTTTCTGGAGCACTCCGGCAATCCCTCCTTCAAGCGGCGGCTGGCGGAAGCCGTGAAGGAAGCGTATTCCCGCTGGACGGCGGACATCGAGCCCGGGGAGCTGATCGTGGGACGGCCCGCATCCTCCCCCCATTCTCCCGAAGACGAGGAGCGCATCCGCCGGGGGAACGAGGCCGCGCGCTTCTCCCACTGCGCCGTGGGGCAGGACTCCCACATGGCCGTCGACTATCCGCGCCTTCTGAACCTGGGCACCTCCGGCATCCGCGCCCTCATCGACGGATACCTGGCGGACCTCGATCCGGACGATCCGCTCTCGGTGCGGAAGGAGGATTTTTATCTGGCCGCGAAGACCTGTCTGGAGGGGGTGGAGATCCTCGCCGACCGGTACGCGGATCGGGCGCTGTCTATGGCGGCGGCGGAAAGCGATCCCCGGCAGAAGGCGGAATACGAAGAGATCGCCCGGGTCTGCCGCAGAGTTCCCCGGAACCCGGCCGAAACCTTCCGGGAGGCGGTGCAGTCGGCGGCCTTTGTGACCTATGCCCTGTCCGTCAAGCCCCTGCGCCCCTCCATGCTCCAGTTCCAGCTGGGACACCCGGACCGGTGGCTCCTGCCCTTCTACGAGCGGGACCGGGCGGCGGGGATCCTCACGGACGAAGAGGCCCAGACCCTGGTGGACTGCCTCTGCGTGCAGATCAACCGCCGGGTGCCGAACGGGCTGTCCTGCGGGCTGATGGTGGGCGGAAGTCTCCCGGACGGAAGCACGGTGTCGAATCCCCTGACGCGGATGTTCCTCGAGGCCATCCGGCAGGTGAGTCTGGTCTATCCCTCGGTGGGGCTCTGCGTCACGGATGCCACCCCGGAGGCGGATCTGGAGCTGGCGCTGGAGATCCTTGCGGAGGGTCACTCCCATCCGGCCCTCTTCGGGGACGCCACGATCCGCCGGGGGCTCCGCCACTACGGGCTAACGGAGGAGGAAGCGGCCGAATACATCCATTCCACCTGTGTGGAGATCACCCCGGTGGGCTGCTCCAACGTATGGGTGGCGTCCCCCTACATGAATCTTCCCGGCGAGCTTCTGGCGGTCTTCCCCGCTGACGATGAGGACGCCCCCGCCGACATGGAGGAATTTATCGGCCGGTATTTCGCGCATATTGCCGCGCGGATCAGGGAGAACTGCCGCCGGGAGAGCCTGAACCGGTATGAGCGGGCGAAATACTGCGCGGATCCCCTCCTGTCCTGCTTCGTCCGGGACTGTCTCGAGCGAGGGCTGGACATCGAGGAGGGCGGGGCCCGGTACAACTGGATCATGCCGTCCTTCGTGGGAGCCGCCAACGCCGCCGACGCCCTCTACGCCATCCGTACCCTGGTCTATGAGAATCACGAGGTGACCTTCGCGGACTGGAAGCAGGCTCTGGACACGGACTACGCGGAGGATCCCCTCCTGCTGGCCCGGATCCGCGCCCTGCCGAAATACGGCTCCGACGACCGGGATCCCTCCTCTCCGGACGCCTACGTGAAGCGGATCGCGGAATTTCTGGCGGCGGAATGCGAAAAGCACCGGGTTCCCCTCACCGACGGGGACGACGGACGCCCGTCCCGGCTGATCCCCTCCCTGTTCTGCTGGATCATGCACGACCACTTCGGCCGGGCCACGGGAGCGACACCGGACGGACGGCGGGCGGGCTTCCCCCTGGGCGACGGATCGGGTCCTGCGCAGGGGAGGGAGGCGAAGGGTCCCACGGCCTCGGTGCTGTCCTCCACGTCCTGGGAACACTGGCCCTTCATCGGCGGGGTGGCGGTGAACATGAAGTTTTCAAAATCCCTGTTCACGGCGGACTCCCTGCCGGTGATGAAGTCCATTGTGAAGACCTATCTCACCCGGGGCGGGTTTGAACTGCAGATCAACGTGACGGACCGGGAGACGCTGGAGCGGGCGCGGATCTGTCCGGCGGAATACGAGGATCTGGTGGTCCGGATCGGGGGCTACAGCGACTACTTCACGCGGCTGTCCTCCACGATGCAGGAGGAGGTCATCCTCCGGACGGAGCATGAGATATAGGGGAATCTCGCTGATTCCCACAATTTGAGGGAAGAAACGCTGCGCGTGTCAAATCTCATTAATTCCCGTTGCGCACGGGAGGCGCGGGGGACTGCGATCTGCGATCGAAACGCGCATGACACGGACGCGGCTTCGTTTTGGTTTTCACTTTTTGACATTCTCGCGCAATTAAGTATGGTTTGCTCTGTTTCAATAATGACGTTCAGACATATAAAGGAGATTCTGTATGATTGTACGGAGGGTGACGGCGGTGGTGCTTTGCGGGATTCTTTTTTCCGGTTTGTTCGGATGCCGGGGGGAGACGGGGGGCGGGCCGGATACAGAGGTGATCGACGGGGGGACCCACACGCACCGAGATCCGGACGCGCCGACGGTGATCGAATCGACGGAGCTGACGGGCTTTTCCGCGTCGTTCTGGCTGGACACCCGGTACCGGGGAGACGAGATCCGGTTCTTCGACTTCGCCGTGGAGCCGGACGGGAACGGGACGCTGACAGCCCGGGAGGATGGATCCGGGATCGCCTGCCCTGCTGACGATGCGCTTCTGGCGGCTCTGGCGGGGATTGTTGTGCGATACGATCTCGCTTCCATAAACGGTCTTTACGACGTGACGGCCGGTCTGCCGGAGGAGTTTCAGGCGCAGCCGTTCCGGGCGGTGTACGCTTCGGGGGAGGAGCTGAACTTCACGGTCAACAACAATCCCCTCTCCGCCTGGGCCGAAGCGGTTTACGACGCGTTCGCGGACTGGTTCGCCTCCCATGGGATCGACGCGCTGGAGCCGGCGCTGGACCAGTCGCCCATGACGCGGTTTTCGCTGGAATTCACGGAGAACGGAAGGACGGTCTGGTACACGGACATCACGGTGGACGAGGCCAGGGCCGTTGACGGCGAGGATTATCTCCTGGGGAGGCTGGTGAACGGGGATCCGACCGGGGACGAGAACCGGTTCATCCTGTTCCCGGAGGATTATTACGACAAGCTGAGCGCCATCGTCCGGGCGTCGGATCTGATGAAGAACTACGAATTCAGCTTTTACGACCGGGCCGCCGGGGACTGGGGCAACCACGATCTGGGTTACTACGGCATGGGACCCGGGGAGACATACATTGACAAA
>CACWLT010000030.1 GCA_902761695.1 uncultured Ruminococcus sp. | reverse complement strand
CGAAAAAATCTGGGAGGCGTCCGTTGCTGCGTTTGCCGCGTGGTTCTGCCGCTGGGAGAAAGCGGAGGAGGAGCCGGAAGACATTCAGAAGGCGTCGCATCACGGGAAGGGAAATGCTTTCTGGGCATACGGAACCGACGGAGGCGGCCTGCTCTATCCCCCGGGAATGTTTGTCTTTACAAGCACGGAAGAGATACCGGTGGGACGGGATCACGACAACGCCCTGTCCTTCTGCCGCTGTTTTGCGAAGGAGGACAACTGGCGCATTTTCGGGGCTCTGACATGGGACACCCCGAAGAGCGCGGTGGAACTGGCGGCGGAAACGGGCTTTGACGCGGAGACGATCGAAAAAGCCCTCGCAGAGGACTTCGGAAATATCGTCTATTCCCAATATCTCCTCGGTCAGACCCGCTGGTCCGTTTACGGATGGGTCAAGCCGCTCTTGCACATCATCGGGTACTATTGATCCAGCCTCCGCCCCGGAACGCAACCCACGGTTGAATCGAACTCAAGAATCAATCCATTGCGCCCGGCTTTCGGTTCTGGTATAATGGAACCGTAAGGAAGCCGGGCCCGCTTTCTATCTGTACAAAACAGGAGAACGACATGGAACACATCGGACAGAAAACCAAGGAAATGCGCGAGAAAGCCGACCTGACGCAGGACCGTGCGGAACACGAGAAGGTGAAATAAGCGGCGTCAGCGGCGGATTCCCCTTTTCTGCTGTCCGGGCAGGGACAGCGGAGAGGAAAACGGGGGAGTGGGTTTGATCCCGCTTCCCTTTTTTTCATCCTGCAGATTCTTCGGCCGAGAAGCGTTTTCCTCCTATTTGAACAATCTGTGAATTTTTACTTTGTCGTATTGACACGCACAGACTACTGTGATAGTATTATATCAGACTACCGCGATAGTCTTTGAAAAACGCAGGGACGCCTGCGGACAGCATGAGGGAGGACGGAGTGATGAAACTGTTTGAATCCGAGAGAAAGGTCATGGAAGTGCTCTGGCGGGAGGGGGAGATCCCGGCGAAACGGGTCTCGGAGATCCTCGGGGAGGAAATCGGCTGGAACAAGAACACGACCTACACCGTCATCAAAAAGTGCGTTGCGAAAGGGGCAATCGAGCGGATCGAGCCGGGCTTTGTCTGCCGTCCGCTCATCGGAAAGGAAACGGCGCAGGACGAGGAGGTCGACGACATGATCGACCGCGTGTTCGACGGGTCCGTCGATCTCTTGTTCGCCGCCCTTCTCCGCCGGGAAAAGAGCAAAAATGAACATTTTCGAACTCAGCGTCACGAGCGGCGTTCTGATCCTCGCGGTCCTGCTGGTTCGCGCCGTCGGGAAGAAGCGGCTGCCCATGCGGACGTTCACCGTTCTCTGGCACGTCGCGCTCCTCAGGCTGTTCCTGCCCGTGGAGCTCCCGTCCCCCATCAGCGCGGCGAGCATCGGACGGAAGCTGATCCGGTGGTGGAGGCAGGCGGACCTGTGGAAACGGACGGTGACACCGGATGCAGTGTCCGCGTCAAGCGTACCTTCAATTCCGCAGGATCCGGTTCTCTCCGGAAGCGCGTGCGGGACGTTCCTCTTTGAGTATGGCTTCTCCGACGCTTATCCGGTATCCGGTGCGCCGTCCGCGGAGGACTTCGTCAGCTCCGCCCGTTTCGCTCCGGACTGGCGGCTGATCGTCTGGATCGCGGGGGCGGTTTGTATCCTCACGGTCTTTACCGTGCTCTACGTCCGCGCCTTGAAGCGGTTCCGGCAGTCCCTGCCTCTGGAATCGGACTTTGCCCGGGACTGGCTGGCAACCCACGCCCCGCGCCGGAAGATTGAGGTGCGCTCCTCGGACCGGATCGACTCCCCGCTGACCTACGGCGTGCTCCGCCCGGTGATTCTTCTGCCGTCGGATCTGGATCTTTCGGACACGAAGCGGCTGGAATTTGTCCTCGCGCACGAGCTGACGCACATCCGGCATTTTGACGCCCTGACCAAGCTCCTGCTCGCGGGCGCGGTTTCGCTCCACTGGTTCAATCCGGCGGCTTGGGTCCTGTACTGCTTCTGCAACCGGGACATGGAGCTGGCGTGTGATGAAGCCGTGGTGCGGATGTTTGGCGCGGACACACGGCGGGACTATGCCCTCATGCTGCTCGAGCTTGTCGAAAAGAAGAATCTGCCGCCCCTGCCCTCCGGTGCGAACGGGTTTGGACAGGTGGCGATCAGGGAAAGGATCGGCGCGATCATGAAGGTCAGAAGAATCACATGGGCGGCGTCCCTCGCGGCCGTCATCGCGGTGTGCGGCATCACAGCGGTGTTCGCAACCACGGCGGCGCAGGAGAAGCCGGAGGAACCCGAGGTGCCGGAACAGACAGAACAAACGGATGCGGGGGCAGATTCACTTGCTGCCGAAGAGGAAGAACAAGAACGGATTCTTGAAGAAGAATTTCAAGCGGAGTTTCAGACACAGCTTCAGGCGCAGGTTCAAGCTGAGCTGGATGCGCAGTTGGAGCTCACGCCGGAACAGGTTCCCGAGCCGGAAATCCCCCTTTGGGAAAGATACAACCTGACGGAAGAAGAGTTCATGTCGGAGAAGAACCTGAGATTCCGGGAAAAGCTGGAAGAGAAGGAGGCGCGGCGGCTCGCGGAGGAACAGGCAGGAATGGAAGGAGAGCTTGCGGAGGCGGAACGGCTGGCGTTCACAGCGACGGAGCAGGCTCCGGAACCCGAAATCCCCGTGTGGGAAAAATATGGCATGACCGAGGAATCATACTACAACGATGAAAAGAATCAGAGACTGCGGGAAAAGATCGAGGAAAAAGCCGCGAAAGACGAGGCAGAACGCGGGACCGTGTGGCCTCTGGAAGAGTGGAACGCCGCGAACGAGAAATGGCATGGAGGCTTACAGCTCGAGGACAAGATCCGGGAGATCCTGCTGACCGGTACGGAAAGCTGGGAAGATCGCCTCGCCCGCCTCGACGCGCTGATCCTCGAATTCCGCGCGGATTTCCGATACGACGAAGGGCTCGGAAGCGCGAGTCTCTGGTGCTCCGACGTGGCTGAGGGAGAGCCGAAATGGGAACCCTATGCGGACCTCCGCTATGAATCGCTCCAGGAGTATTACGATGCGTTCGCCCCCTACGGCGTAACCTGCGAGCCAAGACGGGGGACCGAGACGGGCGATCCGTACTGGAACGGACGTCCCGTGACGAGCTGGGAGGACATCCTTTTCTCTGCCAATGGAAGCTCCGTGCGCCGCTACTATATCGCCGAGCACAACTTCACGGATGCCGTTTCCGTGCGTGTGGTGTACGACGGGGAGACGGTCGTCGGGCTGGAGGTCAATCCGAACCGGTGAGAAAAAGCGATTGGAGGGAATCATGAAACGTCTGTTTGCTGTTCTTCTCGCGCTTGCGTCCTGTCTCGCGCTGACAGGCTGCGAATCGGGCAGAGGCGGAACCACATCCGCCGAACCGTCCGACGCAGTCCACCCCGGAGGCTCAGATTTCTCTGCCCCCTCCGGTCTCTCCGCCAAATCGGAGGGGATCCTCGAGCACGTCTGGAGCGGCGAAGAATACGCCATGCCGTCCGGCTGGAGCATCAAAGCCTCGGTCACGCCGTACTACGATCCGGAGACCGGGATGCTCACCTGCTGCGGGGTTCGGCACACGGAGTACGACGACGGGGAGGACCACCCCTATTACGAATACGCCATCGTCACCCACACCGGGAAATCCGCCTTTGCGACGCCGCTCGAAGACCCCGTCGAATCCGGCGTCTTTACCGCGGACCGGTTCTGGTATCTCCGTCCGAAAGACGAAAGCGGGACGCGCTGCTATGACCTTGTGCGGCGGACTCTTGCGGACGGGGAAACGGAATCCGCGGATGTCCGGGACTTCTTCGGAGAAACGCCGGGCTTCAACAACAACCTGTATGCGGACGCGGACGGAGACATCTGGATCCCTTCGAACGGTTCGGTGGTCTGTGTGTCGCCGGAGTTGGAGCTTCTGACCTCCGTTGTCCTCGGCGATACGCGCCCGAGTCTGGCGGGTCTGCGGCAGGACGGGACCTTCTTCGTCTCCGTCTACACTCCGGCCGGGACCGTGCTCACGGCGATCGACAAGGCGCGGGGCAGGACCGGAGAGGAACTTCCGGAAAACGGTCACATGGATGAAATCGCCTTTCTCGACAGATACGATTACGTCTACACCGCGTCCGGAGGGGTGTACGGCGCGACGGTCACCCAAAAACATGAGATCGCGGCGGAATGCCTCCTCGATTACGTCAACTCTGGCATGAGCGCGGACCGGGTGAGCCTTTTGCTTCTGCTGTCCGCGGACGCAATGCTCTTCCGGGAATCCGACGGGGAGACGAGCTTCCCGGTCCTCTGCCATCCGGAGGGAAGCATCTCCCTGGCAGATGTCAAGGTACTCGAAGTGGCCTTTACCTATTGGCTTTACGAACCGGCCATCACGGATGCTGTCTCCACCTTCAACCGCCGGCACACGGACGCCCGGATCGTGCTTCTCGATTACAGCGTTTATTCAAAGGATTACGAGGACACCACGGCGCAGACGCGGCTGGCGATGGACATGGTGACGGGGATCTGTTCCCCGGACATCGTCCTCGGACATCCGGGTCAGGACATCCAAATCGAGCAGATCCTGCGGAAAAAACTATACCGCGATCTCGGACCTTATCTCGACAAGGATCCGGAGGTGAACCGGGAGACCGTCTGCGGCGCTGTGCTGTCGGGCTTTTCCGACGACGACGGGAAGATCTGGGGACTGCCGAGATCCTTCTCCGTCAGATCGATCTGCGCGAACAGAGCGGTTCTCGACGCCTGCGGCATGGCGGGAAAGAACGGCTGGGACCTGGGGACCCTTCTGGACTTTGCGGAAAACCTTCCGGCGGATGTGACGCTCCACGAACGGCTGACGCGGGACATGGCTCCGACCTGGCTCCTCGGAAACTACGGGCTCGGCGCGTTCTTTGACGAGCGGGAGGACCGGTGTGCCTTTGACAGCCCGGATTTTGTCCGGTATCTTGACTTTCTCCGCTCTCTGCCGAAGGATGAAGCCGAACTGAAGCGGGTCTCCGCTGTCGATGCGGCAAATGGAGCGGCGCGGTACGATTATTTCTACAACGACAAGGTTGCCCTGCAGTCGGTCTGGGCTGACTCAGATTCCATGTTCACACGGTTTGAAGGGACCTTCGGCACGAAGAACTGGGAGCTGATCGGATTTCCGACGCCCGACGGGGCCGGGAGCGGTCTCGAGGTTTCGGCGGGCCGCGTGATGTGCATCACGAACTATTGCGCGGAGCCGGATCTTGCGTGGGAGTTCGTCCGTTCCGTGATCCTCTCAAAACGAACGATGGGCGGGATGGACGAGGAGCTTTCCGTCCTCAGGGAGCGGGCCCGGAAGATGCTGCACTCGCTTACCGGGTATGAGATCGTCCAGGAGTTCAGCGGTTCTACGAGTATGTCCTCCCGCAAATCCGATCCGCCGCTCACGTCCGCCGATCTCCGCACGCCGGGTTACATCATCGATTTCACCGACGAGGATACGGAGCGGATCATGAAGATCCTCGACGAGGATGCGCTCCGTATCAGTCATATAGTCCCCGAGGAAGTCACGGAAATCGTCAACGAGGAGATCTCCGCGTTTCTCGGCGGCGTCGGCTCGGCGGAAGACTGCGCGAAGAAGATCCAGTCGAGAGTGTCCATCTGGCTGTCCGAACATTCGTGATCCGGCGGGCGGAGCACTTGTGATCCGGCGGTCGGTGCATCGATAAAAAACACCGGACATCCCGGGGATGCGGCGGCTCCCTCATCCCTCCGGCGATGCCCGGTTTTTCTTTTACAGCCCGGCTTCGGCCTTCAGTTTTTTCACAAAGCGCCGGTAACACGCCCTCCACGACGCCTCTCCGCGGATATACGGCATGATCTCCTCGTCGATCAGCCGCCGGTATGTGTTCGGGACCATGGCGGCGTCGGTGGGGGACTGGACCAGTTCGATGTATTCATCCCTGCCGATAAGGCTGAGCGGGGTGAATTCCTCCTTCTCTGCCTCCGCGTCAACCACTGAGCGGGCCAGATTCGACCCGATCGACGCGCGCCGCACCGGGAAGCCGGACCAGAGATAGGGGAGATCGTACCGGCTCTCGTCGTGTCCGCCCTGAATCTCGTCTGAGAGCAGGATTTTGAGAAGCTCCCACGCGGCCGCCTTGTTCGGGGAACCGGACGGAACCGCCGCGCAGACCCCCATCTCCGCCGTCACGCCGCCGTACTGGTTCTTCTGGACGGTAAGGACCGTGCCCACCGCCTTGTTGTCGAGATAGGTGGTCGCCATCCGGTAGGACGCGTACGACACCGCGCCGAAGGTATCGAACAGACACTGCTTTTTGTACAGTCCTCCGCCCGCGTAGTACATGCCGCCGTCGATGTCCTCCTTGCTGCGGTCGTCCACATCGTAATCCGGGTCGTAGTACAGCTTTACGACGTCCATGCACCGGTGAAAGAGCGCCTCGTCGATCGTCACCTTCCCCGTGCCGTAGTCGACAAACCGGAAGCCGAGGTTCAGGTACAGGGAGCGGATATAGGTTGTCTCCGGAGGGTATCCGCCGCAGAGGTCGATGGTGAGATCCCCCTGCGGATGCGCCTCGCGGAACCGGACGGCGGCGTCAAGAAAGCCCTCGCACGAGGACGCTTCGTCGGCGTTCATGTCCACATCCTTCAGGAGCTTCCGCGTCGTCAGAAGAAGCGGCATTTCGTAGGAAAGCGGCACGACGAACCGCCTTCCGTTCTGAATCCCGCCGTCCATGACCGGACCGATGAAATCGCCGGGATCGATCTCCCCGTCCGCGGCGAAATACGGATTGAGATCCTCAAACCGGCCCTCCCGCATGGACTTGTAAATATCCATGAAGGTGTTGCCGATAAAGAGCACCATATCCGGACCGCCGCCCGCGCCGATTTCCTCCCGGACCGTCGCCTTGTACGTGTCCGCGTCGAGGATCTTGTACGTGACCTCCGTCTCCGGGAACCGCTCCCTGAACAGCGCCACGGCCGGATCCATCAGGGCGCCGAGTTCCTGGTCGTCGGCATAGACGGTGAGCCGGCCCGTGTCCTCAGGGAAGACGAAGTCCGCATAGTCGGGCTCCGGCAGGGGCTTTGTTCCGCGGCACCCGGCGAGGCACCCAGCGGGAAGGATAAGCAGAAGCAGGGCAAGCGCGGCGGAAAGAATGCGTTTTTTCATACCGTTCTCCTTTCGATCCTTCCGGTCATTCGCTGGCGTAGAGCTCGAGCGTGTTCATGAACCGCTTATAGCAGTCGTCCCACGGCTTTTCCCCGTAGACGTAGGGGAACATCTCGAGCCGGATATACCGGAACCAGACGTTCGGAAGCACTCTCACCCCGTCCACGGAGGTGCAGAGGTCCACGTAATGCTGAAAGATCGCCCGATCCTCCTCGTCCTCAAGATCATAACCCCAGTGTTCGACATTGTATTCCGCTTCCTTGCGGATGGAGGATTCGCGCACCGGCAGGCCGACCCAGAAATAGGACTGATTGTGGCCGCTCTCGTCCCGGCCGGCCTGGATCTCGTCGGAGAGCAGGATCTTCAGGAGCCTCCACGCGTTCAGCTTGTTTTTCGACGCCTCTGGGATCGACGCCATCAGCACGATTTCGGCCATGACCGATCCGTCCGGATCCCGTGGGACGAACGTGACCGCCGCGTCCTCGCCCCGCAGTTTTTTGTGCGACGTGAAGAAGCCGAGAAAGCCTTTGTTGTAATTGCTGAACAGGCATTCCTTCCGTATGAGGGCCGTGTGCGTGAGGTAGTCGGAGGACATCTTGTATTCCTGCCCCGTGTAGTTGCCGACGTCGTAGTCCGGAACGTCGTACAGCTTCAATAGATCGATATACGTGCGGAACCGCTCCTCGTCGCAGGACACCTCCTCATGCGGATAGTCGATGAAGGGGATCCCGGCATAGCGGGCAATCGCTTTGAGGTTCACGCTGGTCGGATCCGCGTCCACCATGTCGACGAAGAGCGTCCCGTCCGGATGGGCCTCCTTGTAGCGGCGGGCAGCCTCGGCGAAGTCTTCGAAGGCGGACGGATCCTCCACGCCGGTTTCGCGGAGCAGGGCTTCGGTGGTGACAAGGATCGGGACCTCATAGTGCAGGGGCACGACGTACTGCAGGCCCCGAAAGAGCATCCCGTTCATTACGCCCGGTACGAAGTCCGCCCGGTCGATCTCCGGATCCGCGTCAAAGTAGCCGCCGAGATCCTCGAAGATACCGGTGGACTCGGTCTTGTAAACGTCCGGGATCGTGGTTTCGCCGAAGACGAGGAGGTCCGGCCCCTTTCCGGCGGGGAGGTCGGCCCGGATCCGTTCCTTGATCTCATCCTCGCCGTACCGTTCGACGGTCACGGTCACGTCGGGATAGAGGGATTCGAAAATCCTGACGGCGGGAGTGATGACGTCCCCGCTCATCATGTCGGCATAGAGCAGAAGCTCCCCGGTCTCACCGGGCAGAGTAAAGCCGGAATAATCCGGTCTCGGCCACTCCGGATCGAAATACCCGTCGGACGGGGCGGCTGTCTCCAGCTTGCCGTCCGCCGGACCCGCCTTCTCGCACCCCGCCGAGGGGACGAGCAGAAGCAGGGCAAGCGCGGCGGACAGAAGACGTTTTTTCATGATGCGCTCCTTTCGATCCTTCCGGGTCATTCGCTTGCGTAGAGCTCGATGGTGTTCAGAAAGCTCTTCCAGCAGTCGTCCCACGGCTTTTCCCCGTAGATATAGGGGAACAGCTCGAGGGTGATGTACCGGAACCAGAGACCCGGAAGCACCCGCGCCCGGTTCGGGGAGGTGCAGAGGTTCATGTAGCGCTCGAAAATCTCCTGATCCTCCGCGTCCTCGAGGGTATATCCCCAGTAACCGACGTCGAATTCCACCTGCTTCCGGAGGGAGGCCTCGCGCACCGGCAGACCGACCCAGAAATAGGGCAGACCGCGGCGGCTCTCGTCCCGTCCGGACTGGATCTCGTCGGAGAGCAGGATCTTTAAGAGCCTCCACGCGTTCAGCTTGTTCTTCGACGCGGTGGGGATCGCCGCCATTTCCGTGATTTCCGCCGTGACGCCGCCGTACGGGTCCTTCGGGATGAACGTCACCGCCTCGCCGCCGCTGATCTCCAATGCTCTGCAGACAGTGGCAAAATTGGAATAGCTGGTGTCGAAATCGTTGAAGAGGCATTCCTTACGGAGCAGACAGCCGTGCGTCAGGTAATTCCCGTCCAGCTTGTAGTCGTCCGGCCCGTAATCTCCCTCGACGTAGTCCGGATCATAGTAGAGCTTCACAAGATCCATCACCTCGCGGATCTTTTCCTCGCCGCAGGACACCTCCCCGCGCTGATAGTCGATGAAGGCGATCCCTGCGTGCCGGATAAGCTGCTGACGGTTGATATAGATGGGGTTGATGTCGCCCGAATCGAGAAAGAGCGTCCCTTCCGGATGAAGGTCCCGATACCCTCTCGCGGCCTCTGCAAGGTTTTCAAAATCCGACGGATCCTCCACGCCGACCTCCTCCAGCAAAGCCCGGCTCGTCACAAGGAGCGGCACTTCATAATGAAGGGGAACGATGAACTGCTGACCGCGGAACAGCATCCCGTCCATCACACCCGGCACGAAATCCGCCCGGTCGATCTCCGGATCCGCTTCAAAGTATCCGCCCACATCCTCGAAGATGCCGGTGGATTCGGTCTTGTACACGTCCGGAATGGTTTTGTTGATGAAGAGGACGAGATCCGGCCCTTTTCCCGCCGGGAGCTCCGCGCGGATCCGCTCGTCAAATTCATCCTCTCCAACGGTTTCATAGGTGACGTTCACATGCGGATAGAGGCTTTTGAATATCTCGACGGCGGGGCGCATGACGGCTCCCGTGCTCGCTCCGGCGGTGTAAAGAACCAACTCTCCGGTCTCTTCCGGCAGGACGAAATCGGAATAATCCGGTCTCGGCCATGCGGGTTCCACGGCGGTCTGTTCCGTGTCGGCTTTCGGCGCGGACGACTGTTTTTCGTTTTCAGCTCCGCCGGATCCCGCCTTTTCGCATCCCGCGAAGGGAAAGGCCCACGTAATACAGGCAAGCAGGCAGGCCGTGACGCGTGTGACAGTTCGTTTCATATCTTTCTCCCTAATCTTGTCCGTTTTCCGCATCGCTCTCCGCCGCGCAGACGAAGAAGAGGCCCCAGCGGGTCAGTGCGCCATCCTTTTCTCCGAGGCGCATAAAATAGCAGTCGTACAGCCGGATCCGGTCCTCCGACGGCGAGGCCAGATAGACTGTGATCCGCCGCCCGATCCTGTCCTCCGTGAACTCGGGGATCTCCTCCTCCGGGACCGGGGTGATATAGTCCCCGCCCATCAGCCGTTCCCGGGTCACCTCCTCCGGAAGCAAGGGGACGACGCCGCGGAACACAGCCATCCCCGCGCGCCAGTCCGCCTCCCACAGCACGCAGCCGTAAGCCCGGGTGATGTTCGCAAATTCCGCGTCCATGCGCAGGCTCTTAGGCAGCGGATCCTCCGCATGATCGGCGGGGGACACCATGCGCCAGATCCGCCCCTCCCCGTCCGTGAAGACCGGAAACGCGGGAAGTTCAGCGTCATAGGGATCTTCAACCGAAAAAACCAAAGGATCGTTGTTCTCGGATGCGTCGATGGAAAACAACGGCGTGACCCGCTCGACGGAGGGATAATCCTCCGGGAAGCTCCGCCCCAGATAGAAGGGGATTTCCCGCTCGTCCGCTCCCCGCGCAGATTCCCCCTCGCCGTTCGGCCCCGAAAACGCAGGGGGAAAGAGCAGGGCCCGTCCGATCCCGAGGACCGCGAGAAGAGCCGCCGCCGCGCTTCCCCATCGCAGAAGCCGCCTCCTTGCAATCCGGACCCCGTCCGTGTCACCGGAATCGGGCTTTCCGGCGTCGGAGGGAGGGATCAGGTCGTCGTCGATACCGCCGAGCGCGTCAAGAATCGTTTCGCTCCATTTCATATGTCGTAGCCCTCCTTCATCAGATAATCCCGCAGCGCTTCCCGCGTCCGGCGCAGGGTGCTCTTCACCATGGCCGTGCTCCTTCCCGTCCGCCGCGCGATCTCCTTCACCGGAAGAAAATGCCAGAAGCGAAGCAGGAAAATCGTCCTCTGCTCGTCGGGCAGTCCCCGCAGAAAGCGGTTCAGGGAATCCTTGAGAACGACCCGGTCCGCCGGCGCGTCTTCTCCGGGCAGCGTATCCTCCAGTTCTTCCAGACAGAGCGCGGTTTCTCCGCCCAGCCGTTTCTGCCGGTGCTGCTTCCGCCAGCGGTCCAGTGCGAGATTGCGGGTGATCTTCAGAAGATACGCCGCCAGATTCCCGGGACGGTCCGGCGGGATCGCGTTCCATGCCCTGAGCAGCGCGTCGCTGACGCATTCCTCCGCGTCCTCCGGGGAAGAAAGGATGCGCCCGGCGGCTTCCCGGCACATGGTCCCGTATCTGGCACTGCAGGCAGAAATGGCTTCTTCCTTCCGCTCCCAGAACAGGGAGACGAGCTCGCTGTCTTCCATGGCGGCCTCCTTTCCGAAAAAACGTCCTTTATTCCTATAGACGCCGTTTTGCCCCCGAATGATTCAGCTGACGTGAAAAAAGTTTTCCATCCGATCCCGTTTCGCGGGTTTTCCACGTTTGCCTCTTGACAAACCCGATCGGATGTGATACACTGATGAAAAAAAGGTCGGTCGCAGCAGACCAACCATAAAACGGAACGCGGGGAGAATTCTGGCAATGGAAGAATTGAGACTGTTTGAAAGCGAATTTCGGTTCATGACGCTGGTGTGGGACAACGAGCCCGTCTCGTCCATGAAGCTGGCGGAGCTGTGCGCGGCGGAGCTGAAATGGAAAAAGTCCACCGCCTTCACCATGCTGAAAAAGATGTGCGAAAAGGGATTTGCAAGGAACGACCATGCCGTAGTGACCTCCCTCGTCTCACGGGAGGCGGTGCGGACGGCGGAATCGGAGCGCGTGGTGGAGAACACCTTCGCTGGATCCCTGCCGAATTTCCTCGTCTCCTTTCTCGGCTCGAAAAAGCTGTCCCGGGAAGAGACGGAGCGGCTGGTCCGCCTGATCGAAGAGCACAGGGAGGAATGATATGGCCGGTGTGTTTCTCGCAGTCCTCTCCATGAGCCTGACGGGATCCGCGGTGATCCTGGCGGTCCTTTTGGCGAGGGTTTGCCTGCGCCGCGCGCCGAAGAAGATTTCGTACCTTCTCTGGATCCCGGTGGCGTTCCGGCTGATCTGCCCGGTGAGCTTTTCCTCCCCGCTGTCCCTGTTCCGTCTGCCGGGACTGGACGCGGCGTCGGAGGTCTCCCACCTCTCCGCGGCTCTGTCGGAGAATATCGATTCCTATGACGACTGGGTTCTGTCAGATGGCCGGTCTGACGAGTCCGAGGGTAATCTGTCAGTACCGGCTGATTTTGCCGCGCCTTCCCCGGCCTCGGAACCGCTCGAACCCATAGGGACGCCCGACGACGCCGGGGCGCACGAACCCGCGCTTTCCGTTCCGAACGATGAACAAACCGCGCCCGCTCCTTTGGGCGGTGATCCGGCTCCCGCGCTGTCTGTGGACGATCCGGCGGAACAGACTCCGACGAACGAATTGCCCGATGCCGGTTCCGCGTGGGAGAATACCGCACCCGCGACGGAGTTCCCCGGGAATGAGTTCCCGTTCGTGTCGCAGACGGTCCCGTCCGGGAATGACAGCACGCCCGCGCCGACGCATGCCGGGAACGCGGAACCGGCTTCGGACCCGGAACTCTCGTTACAACCGGACGTGAATGCTGATGAAACGCCCGATTTGGCACTGCTGGATTCCTCCGAAGAATCCATGGCGTTTCTCGACCGCGTCATGGGGATCGGGACAAGGATCCTCACGCCGCTGTCGGTCGTCTGGCTGGCGGGCGTTGCCGTGCTTTTGCTCTACGGGATCGGAAGCACTCTCGCCATCCGCCGCATGATGAACACCGCGGTCTGGCGGGAGGACAACGTCTGGGAATCCGACCGGATGCGCTCCCCCTTCATCCTCGGCCTGATCCGCCCGAAGATCTACATCCCCTTCGGACTGGAGGGGGACTGCCGCCGGTATGTGCTTGCCCACGAGCGGTACCATCTCCGCTGCCGGGACGATCTCTCGAAGGCGGCGGGCTGGGGGATCCTCGCCCTGCACTGGTTCAATCCGCTGGTGTGGCTGGCCTACCTCCTCATGTCCCGGGATATGGAGATGCGGTGCGACGAGGCGGTGCTCTCCGGCGAGACGGGGAGCGCGAAGGCGTACAGCATGTCCCTCTTGTCCTTTGCCGCCGACGGGCAGATGCGAAACCCTCTCTCCCCGGCCTTCGGCGAGAGCGACGTGGAATCCCGCATCCGCCGCATTCTCGGCTGGAAAAAGCCGAAGACCTGGCTCACGGTCCTGGCGGGCGTTCTCGTTCTGGCCGTGATCCTCGTCTGCGCGTCCGATCCCGTGACCGCGGTCCCCGCGGAGAGTGAACCGACGTCGCAGACCGGACCGGAAACGGACAGGACGGGTGAAACGGGTGAAAACATCCCCGCCTCCGCCGCCTTTGTCCCCCTGACGGATCTGCCCGACGGCGACTGGACGCCGCTCACCGTGGAAACGAAGAACGTTCTCTACACCACCGGCGGCTGGATGGCGGGTTCCCTGTCCTCCTACGTCAGCGGGTTCTGGAACGGCTGGTATCGGGAAAACGGCGCGTTCTGTTCCACCACCCTGTACCTCACGCCTTATACGAAGGACTCCTTCCGCTGGACCGGTTCTGCGGGGGAGGTCTCCTGCGACTACCGCGGTACGTACCGGATCGGGGAGGACGGTCTTCTCACGGCCCGGTTCGGCATCGGAGCGGATCAGGACGAAAAGCCCTACGAAGCCGTTTTCCGGATCCGTTACGACGCCGCCCATACCTACGGGACGGAATACAGGGAAGTCCTCGGGGTGACGCTGGTCTCCACAACGGTCTCCGGTTTTGATGCATGGATCGGCCGGGAACTTCCCATGACGGGGGCGGCGTGGTTCCGGGGAGATCTCAACGGAAATCCGGCGGACGCGATCGTGAAGATGACGCCCGCAGATGGGGAGTTCTTTCCCCCGCCGGACGCGTTCCTCTGCGAAATGGACTTCGCCGATTTGGTCAACGGAGAAAGCCTCGACTCTTTTTCGCCGGAGGTCTCCTCTGCCGCTGTGGCCGTATCCGATCTCGGCGATCTGATCCTTTACGCGGAACGGGCCGGGGAGAGCGGGAAATTCCTTCTGACTTCCTTCCGCTGGCAGGGCGTGCGGTTTGACCTTCCGCGTCCCCTGCGCTTCGAGCCGTATCGATTTCATCTCCTGCGCGGGGAGCAGTTCGCGTGGTTCACCGAATTTGACCGAATCGGAGAGTCCGCCGATACCATGGTTGTTTTCCTGACGGAGGACGGCGCGTACTGCCTCGACAGCAGGGAGGCGGGACTCGGATACGCGCTCGCTCTGTGGCCGGAGCAGGACGGCAAAACCGTCGGCTGGTCATGTACCAATGCCGATTTTCTGAACATGCAGACCTATGAAGAACTGCTCCGCTTTCGGGGCCGGGAAGATGAACCCTTATCGGAGACCGGCTCCCTGCGGTATGAAGACGGACGCTTTGTTTTCACCTCCGACGAGCGAATGACCGGATCGGAGTGGTTTGAAGCGCGGAAAAAGGCTTATCCGGTAAGCTATCCGGAGGAGACCTTCGGGGACATGACCTTCCGGGACTATCTGGCGGACTACCTGCCACGGGAGATCCGGGACAACACCCTCCGCGCCAAGGGCCTGTTCACGCCGGAGGAAGCGGAAAACCTGGCGGCGTATCTGATCGAGACGATGATAGATCAGGACTGGCTGGAAGAGGGCTTTGCCTTCACCGAAAAGGAAGTCAGCGCCTTTATCATGCGCATCGGTGTGTGGAAGGCCAACGCCGCGCACGTCAAGGTTCCGGAAACGCTCACCGCGCTCTGGGGAGGCGTCGACGGGTCTGATGGGATCTTTCGGGCAAACGCCTACCGCGTGGCCCGGGAGATGTTCGGCCTCTTCCCGGACGATCCCTCCGTATTTACGAACGAGATATTTGCGTACAACGAAGCGAAGGACTGTTTTGAAGTCGTGTTCCCAATCGGACTTCCCCACGGCTATTTCGACTGCGAGGATATGAGCGCGGTTTGGGACGACATTTCCGTGACAGTCCGCTTCCGGCTGGTGAGTTATCAATACGATCCGGCGGAAGACAACGGACACACCAACCTCTCCTTATATTCCGACGAGCGGACCGACTACGGCGAATACCGGCTGATCTTCTATAAGACAAGCGGTTTGTATACCAATGAGCTGCCCCGGATCCGGTTTGAAAAGCGCGGGGAGATCGAAGCGGACGATGCCCAAGAGCCTCCGGTCGATCCCGTTTATCCGGCAGAATACCCCGTTCCGGACTTCTTCGACGAGGGACAGAAGGATCTGTATTACCGCGCCATGGTCCTCCTCCCCGCCGTCTGGGGGCCGAGCGGATCCTACATCGAAGACGCTTTTTCCCGGAAGGACGGCGAACCCTTCGTGAGCGGGTGTCTCTGCCCGGCCGTCTCGCTATTCGACCCGGAAAGCGGGCATGATCTGACCTACCATATCTGCCGCGGGCGGTACGAGCGGTGGGCGGATCTTGACGCCGCGGGAC
>CACWLT010000029.1 GCA_902761695.1 uncultured Ruminococcus sp. | reverse complement strand
TCTCAAAGGTCACGGCCGCGGTATAGACATCCTTTCCGGCCTCGGTGTCGGTGGGATCGGTATGGACGCCGGTAATCGTACCATCCACGGTCACGATGTGCGTCTCGTCGTTCGCGCAGGTGAACGTCGCCGCCGCCTTTGTGAAGTCCGTCCACTTCCAGCCGGTCAGTTCGTATGCATGGCCGGTGGTCGGGATGTCCTCGACATCCTTCGTGTCCGTGTAGGTCATATTCTCAAAGGTCACGGACGCCGTGTACGTCGTCGTGCCGGCTGCTTCACAGGATGCGGGCACCTTCACCGACGAAGTGACGTCCGCGCTGACGCGCTCAACGTGCTCTTTGTTGTTTGCACAGGTGAAGACCGCTTCGGCTGTTTTGCTGTCTTTGGCCCATTCGAACTTCGTCAGCGCATAAGCATGACCGGTGGGGTCGAGGGGTTCGGTCTTGTCATTCGTGTACGTGGTTTCGCCGAACACGACCGTCGCGGTGTAAACGGTCTTTCCGGCTTCCGTGCAGGTCGGATCCGTGGTGACGGATGTGATATTTGCCTTGAGCGTCTGCGTGTCATCTCCGCCTCCGCAGGTGAACACCGCCGCCGCAGCAGAATAACCGTCCCACTTCCAGACCGGGTCGCCGTAAGTATGGCCCAAAGCGGCAAGGGTCAGGACCGCTTCGTCCGTGTCGGTCTTTCCGTCAAAGGTCACGCTCACCGTGCATCCGGTCCGGCCGTCCTCTGTACAGGTCGGCTCCGTCGTCTCGGCGGTGATGCTGACGGTGATCGGACCGGAGTAAGCCGCATTTCCTTCGCTGTCACGAACAGCCAGGGCGTAAGTGCCGCTCTCCGCCGCGTTGAATTCGGTTTCATCCGTCCACTCGGCCTCCGAAACATCGGGTTCCCCGTTTTCGGAATCGAGCATCACCAGCGCATACCGATACGTAGCTTTGTACAGGTTGGCGGAGGGTTCGGATTCCTTCCGATCGTAGCTGCCGCCCGTCACCTTCGTCGGATCCAACTTGATCACCGCGGAGGACGCTTCTGCGTCGGCTTCCGCCGTAACGGCGTCATCGACGGCAATGGGCACCTCGACGGAGACGGTCCGCACGGTCGTGTTGCCCGCGTCATCCGTGGCGATGACTTCATAGTCGCCGCCGTACTCCGCGGGGAACGAATCAGACACCGACTTTCCGTTCATGCCGGGGATTTCGTATCCGTTCACCGTCACCGAGACAATCTTCGAGTTGTCGGAAGCCGCAATGTCGATGGCGTCGCCGTTCCCATTCAGGACGACTGACAGGATCGGAACCGTGACGTCGATGTTCGAGATCACCCGGACGGCTCTCGCCCAGGTCTCGTCGTCCCGTTCCGCAACGACCATGTAATAACCGTTTCCGACGGTCTGCCAGCTCTCCTTCGCTTCTTCTTTTGCCAGCTTCGGCTCTGAGAAGATCCCGTCGGTGAAGAAATACGCGCTTGAGGTCTCATCTCCGCGAAGCACATAGCTGCTCGACAGATACTGGATCTCGTTCAGGGGATCCGTGAGGCTGACCGGGTTTCCGTTCCCGTCCGTGAAGGACATATGTCCGCGGACGAATTCCGGGGCCTCCGCGTTCGCGCCTGCAGATAGTACGTCGTTGAACCACAGGGCTCTGCCCGGCAGTACGGAGGTGTTGCCGACAATGTCCGTCGCACGGACGTCATAGCTTTCGTTGTCGGTAAAGGTGTAATCGAAGTAACAAAGTCCACCGTCCTCCTTGACAAGGGCGGGGTCAGTACTCTCCGTCAGGGTGACGCCGTTGAAGCTCACGCTTGCGATGCCCGTGCCGTCCACGATGTAGCAGGTCATGGGCACGCTGTCACCCGTCTTCACGGACGCCGTTTCGGGCGGGGTCCGGTTCCAGAGGATCTGCGGCGCTTCGGAATCCGTATCGGATACCGGGCTGACTTTGTAGGTCGGGATATACCGGTCAAGCTCGGTCCCCTTTGCCGCCGTGATCGTCACGGTATGGGTCTTCCCCTTGTCATTGCCGAAATCGACGAACGCGGGAGCCTGCGTAAAGGTCTTGGGAGAAGAATCGAAGGTGTCGCTCTCGATCATGACAGTCCCCGCGAAGTAGAGCGTGATTGTATCGAGAACCGTATTGAACTCCACTGTCGCTCCGTCTTCCAGCGCGCGGCTGAGGTCGGCGTTCATCGGGATCTCCTCCCCGCTGCCGTAATCCCAGCGAGCCTGCTTTACGAAAGCCCAGCCTTTCGGCGAAGCCGTGTCCGCAGATTGTCCCACCGGATTCCCGGCGGCATCGCGGAACGTGAACGACATATCGTCGCGATAGATGTTAATACCGTCCGCCATTTTCAGGACCTGATACATGATCGCGGCGACCGAGTTTGTGGACTCGTCGCGGATCTGAAGGATCCCGGTCGGGATTTCGCCGTTTGCGAGTTTCTGTTCGGCGGTACTGTTCGCCGCGGCAACGATCACATTCCGGTCCTTGTCATAGTACGCTATGCCCATGTTCGGCGTCCAGTCCTCGGTTCCGTCCGAGATCTCCGTCAGCACGATCCGCGGATTTGCGCTCGTGCTGCGGAAACGCACCGGGAGATTCATTGTGCTGCCGAGCGCAGTGGAGATTCGTGACGGAATTTCGAAGAAGGTCCCGTGCTTGACGGTCGTTTCTGTCCGGTTGTCGTAACCGTTGTACTCTGCATGATCGGACGAATAGACGCCGAACGCGTCGAGGTTGGTGCTGTCCGCGTCGGAGAAGATCTCTGCGCGGATGTGCAGACCGCTCGCTCCCTCTCCGTCGAGGAAAGAGGATATCGGTACTGCCAGCGTTCCGCCTATCCTGCGCAGATTTCCGGGACGGACAGCGGTTCCGTCTTCGAGAGAGGAGAGATGGAAGACCCCGTTCGCGTCGTTTGCCGGGAGAGCGTTGAGGGAATAGACGTTTTTCAGGACCTGAATCTCTTCTCTTCCGGTTTCAAGCGCGCTGCCCGAGATATCCACCGGCTTATAGATCGGTTCTCCCTGCGCGTCGACCTCGCCGGTATCGCAGGTAAACTGAATATACACGTTCTCTGCGGGGGCTGTACCGTTGTTCAGCACGGATGCCTCCATGCTCAGAAGTGCCTTTTCGTCTTGAACATCGGCCAGCTTCATATCGAACGATCCGAAACTCAGTTCAGCCTTGGCTTCGATCACAAACAAATTGTCAAGCGTTTCGTTGAAAGCGTTGTCGAAGCAGCCCGCATCTTCCCATACCGTCAGAGCAAGTCTTGTCCCCGCCGGAAGTGTATAAGGCAGTTCGTTCGACTTGAAGTTGAGCTCCATCGATCTGCCCGACGGGATAGGCGCAGATAGGATCCATCTTGCAAGCGACAGGCTGCCGGCGTTCTCTCCGTCCGTCGTGATCGCTTTCAATTCCGCGCAGGCGGGATTGGCGGCGCTTGCCCGAATCGCGGTCGTGCCGGCGTTTTCGAAGCGCACTTCGCCGACGATCTGACTGCCGGCGGTGAAGTCACGGTTTGAGAATCCGATGGAACCGAGACTCAGAGCCTGTTCGCCCTGCCCGAAACCGATCGCGTAAAAGCCGACCTGCGCGTCCTCGACCGGAATCACCGTTGTAAATTCGCCCGGCTCCCCTTTCAGGAAGGTTTGTTCTCTGAGGTCCATCCGGCTCCCTTCCGTCAGGACGAGAAGCTGTGTCCGCACGCCGTCGGGCGCTTTCTCGTCCGGGACCGTCAGCGTGGTCATCTGCAGATTGGAGAAGGTGAACCGGTTCATCGATCCGGTGTTTCCTCCGGGTGTTGAAGATTTCCCGAGATAAACGTCCGCCGTATCCTCGGACGGCATATTGTAGGTGATGCTGTCCTCGTATATTTGGAGATGGTTCATCGCCAGGAGGATCGGGCTGCCCCATGTCCCCAGATTCGTGTCCCACCAAGCGGCGTAGACTGCGTTGTTTACGGTGTTCGCCACGGGAGCTGTAAAGACGACCGCCATGTTCCTGCCGTCCGATCCTATCGTGACGTCGGTGCCGGAAGCAGTTTCGAACAGGGGCGTGAGAACGGCCGTTCCGCCGGTGAGAACCGCCTGAAGGTCATCCTGCCGGACGAGATACGTGTTGCCGCCCATCTCGAAGATCAGGAAGGTTTCCGGGGTGTCATATCCGTCCAGATCCGCTGTCAGGAAGCGGATATTGCCGTAGTAAGGATCTGCCTGGGCTTTCGAGAGCGCGCTGTTGACATAGATGCCGTCTTTGAGGGTTGCGGTGCTCAGATTCTGATCTTCGCAGCTGTCAAAGTCGATCACCGTCTGGATCAGATGGATATTCCACGTGTCGTTCTCAACGGACGCGAAATACATCCTGCGTACGGTGCCGAGTTCCGTGTCGTTACCGATGGCGGAGGCGGCGACGGTCTGACCGTTCTGGTCGAAGTAAACGGTCTGGCTGGTGGAGAATGCGGCGCACAGGATGCCGTTTACGATGCCGGTTTCGATATTCTCGATGATCTCGCCGGGATTCAGCGTCCTTGCTGCCCCCGATGAAGATTTCAGAACGCTCTGACCGCCGGAGAGATTGTTGACTGTCGAGGTGATGTTCCACCGATAGACCGCGGACGCAAGCTGGGGATTGTTCGTTAATCCGGCTTCCAGTTCATCGGCGCTGAGGCCCTCGTTGTGCGCGATCAGATAAGCCATCAGCGCTTCGTTGGCGGTGTCTCCCGTTCCGGAGGATTCTGCCCACACTGTCGTGTCACCATGGGCGGAAGGCTGGAACCGATAGGCGTCTGCCTGCGGATCCGAAAGGATCTCCGGTTCGGAGAAGGCCGTACCGCTCTTCAAATTGAAGACTGCTTTCTTTGTCACGGTCACGGCTTCGGCGGTCGGATCCTGTTCCCGGTTTCCGGATGTCCAGACAGCCGTCACGACGGAACCTTCAGCATCCGCGCTGAAATCATAATCCGGGAAATTGTCGTTGTCCAGTTTTACATAGGGTGTCGCAGAGGCGGAATGCGCAGGGTTCGCCAGGCCCATTCCTTCGGAAAGATCGCCGGTCATGACGATGCGGCTCATTACGAGCTGGGGCGTTCCGGAAATGGAAAGCGGGTAGATGATATAGGTCTCCCCGTCTGCCCGGAACAGCTTGTAGGTGTAGCCTGCCGCAAGCCCGTCCACCAGTTTTCGCGCATCGCCGGAGGTGTTGAAGCCCGAGAGTTCGAAATCATCCGTTCCCGTCGGAGGAAGCGCGTTGATGACTGCGCCGTCCGCAAGAGAGGCGGAGCTGCGGGAAAGGGATGCCGGATCATCCGAGGCAGGGCAGAGCGTCGATACGGCCTGCGTGCCGCTTACATCTCTCTGCATGGAGATGTGCACGATACTGTCCGCATCCGTGAGATCGGGAGCCGAACGCACGGGCTGAGAAAGTGTGTCCGCTCCGACGTTTCTGCCGAGGGGCGGCTCGTCATAGGTCTTTCCGCCCTTCGTATAGGTCGTTTTTGTCCACAGCACCTTCATTCCGTCGGCTGCGGCGGCTGTGATGGTCCAGGTGAAGTATCCGCCCGTGCCGCCGGTTTCGGAGCCGTTGACGGATATACCGATCACGTCCATGGAATAGTTGATGAACAGGACGGTGGCATGGAAGCCGAGCGCAAGCGCCCAGTCGAAGTTGGATACATAAAACGGTTCGTATTCTCCGGTATCCTGACTGTATCCTTCCATCGTCAGCGTTATGGCAATGTTCGTCCGGGCAAACAGCTCGAATTTCAATAGTTCGATACCGATCCCTGCGCCGACCTCCAGGCTGAGCCCCGGCGTAATATTGATGCCGTCGAAGACCACCTTGCTGGCCGCGCCGATCACGGGTTTCAGGTTTTTCGCTGATTTCACACCGTTCTTTATCGGCGTCAGGCGCACGTAGATCAAGCAGTCGTATGCCTCAAAGAGGACCTCGTTCGTGCTGCCGTCACCGCTTAAGGCGCCGGATGTGAGCGGTGCGACGCCCTCCGCGGGGTATTGTCCGAACACCTCCATGAATACCCGCCCGCTCAGATCGAGGTGGAAGCCGCGCACGGTGTCTTTGCCGTTCTTTGTCATGTCGAGCGTGAACATAACGCGCTCGCCGGCAGCGAGAGAATCCAGCGTCCGTCCTCCGAAGAACGACGTCACTTCCGCGCCTTCCTTCGCTTCGCGGATACAGGAGATGCCGACGCCCAGTTCGATTTCCGCGCCGAATTTCACATAGACATAGACCAGCGGGAAGACGCTGAACCGGTGCTGAACCGTGACCTGAAGCCCGAGCGTTCCCGCAAGACCGGCATTTTTGAAATAATAGCCGTTGTCTATCGGGTTGTACTCAAAGCGGATTCCGATCTGAACGGTAAACGTTACCTGTACCTTTTTGGAGGTCCCGTTGCCGTTCATCGCCTGTTTCAGGCTGTCATCCTCGAACGAACCTTCCATAAAGTCCGAGATGGCGTTTTTCTGCTTGTTTGCGACCCGGTTCGCGACGGAGGAAATGAATTGCCCGAGCGTGACCATCTGGCTGTGCGTGTTCTTGAAATATTCCTTTGCTTTTTCCTTCCGTGTCATCGCCTGTGCGGTAGCGGCGGGCGTATTCAGCGGATTTTCACTGTATTCCGTTTTGGTGGTTTTTTCAACGGTCTTGTTCGGGTCTTTCGGATCCGGTGTCTTGACCGTCACGGTCTCAATGATCTGTTCGGTTTTCGAGCCGTCGTCCTTGGTGCGGATGACAACGGTCTTCTGCTTCTGGCAGTCGGGATCGTTCGGATCCTGCTCCTTCGGATAGGTCGTGCTGGTCGTCTTTCCGTCGGCGGAAGTAATGATGGTTTCCTTCTGGCCCGTCTCCGGATTGACCCACTCCTTCGTCGTGGAACCGTCGTCCTGCTTCACTGTTTTTTCCGAGCCGCTGTAATTGGTGCTTTCATGCTTATAGAGCGGAATGCCGATGGAGAATCCGATCTCATACCCGTCCATGATGAACGTGGCGTAGTCGCCGAATTCAAAATTCAGGGTGGGCAGTTCGACTCCCAGATCGGCGCCGAACGCGGGATAACCCGTCGCGTCGTCCGGCGTTGCCCCTGCGGCTCCGTTCGGGTCTTCGGCGGCTTCCATATTCATGAGGCTGTCGGGGGACGGGATCGTCGTGACGCTGCCGGTCGTTACGGTTTCCGGCTGAATTTCGGCCAGATCTCTGATGGACGCGGCGGCAGTTTTCTGCTGCTGGATGACGAGGGCGAATCCGGAACGCCCCGCGAAAGAGCCGAGGTATCCGTTCATCCGGCTGAGCCCCTCCGTCGAATAGGCAAAAGATCCGTCGTCGTTCACCGCGGCGGTCTCTCCGGCCAGGGGTACCGGTCCTCCCGTAATGTTTTCCCTGCTCATGACCGGGGTGGGATTTTCAAAGGGGACAAGCAGGTTGCCGAGATAGTCCGGCTCCCAGGTCCAGACAGTCGAGGCGGTGACGTCGGTGATCCGCCCTTCGCTGTCCTTGATATAGTCCGTCACGGTATTCTTGATGTACATCGCGCGGTCTCCGCCCAGCGGTATATCGACATAACTCAGCGCGGAAGCTGCTTCTCCGTACATCGGGTGTCCGTCCGTATTGCCGCCCCGGATATACCGGTATGACAACTCTTCTTCGGTCAGCTCCGCCATCTGCGCCGGATCCGTGACCGTACTGGTCATTGCCGGGATCACCTGCGCGGCATCGGCGGCCGATCCTCCCGCCGGGATCATCAGGGAGCGCGGCCGGATTGTGAAATACGCCTTCAGGAAATACTGGTTGACCTGGGTGATGTTTTTGCGGTCGTCACGGATCACGGTCGGTCTGAACACGGCGTCGGAATACTCGCCGTCCATCGTACCGATCCGTTCATCCGGCGCGGTCGGAGTAAAGACGCCGTTTGCGAATGTGCCGTCAATGACTCCGTCTCCGTTGCCGTCGTAATACAGTTCGACCTGTTTGAGCAGCACTTCCATCGGACTGGCCGCATCCAGATAATCGGAATCGTAGAACGTGAAGGTCAGGTCGGTCAGATTGAAACAATCCTCCGTCAGCACGATCCGTTCGTCCCCCTTGTATGCGCGCCCGTTGAGGAGGATCACATCCTCCGTGTCCTGATGGAAGCAAATCCACTGGAGGTTATCTATACGGGCCGCCGTCCGGAAAACGCCGCCGGAACCGCTGACTGCGGAAAACTCATCGGGCGTCAGATTCTTTGTGCCGGCAGCGGTATAATACAGACCGTCCGCGGACAGGGAAGGCGGCATGGAGTAACCGATTTCAGCCACATATCCGTTCCCGTATCGCAGGCCGTTCCAGGTATCCGCAATCTTTTCCGGGTCGATGGCCTCCGGATTATCATCGCTCCTCGGAACGGAAGGGACGATGTCGACCGTGACCGTCTGTTTCCGCGTCAGGAATATGTTGATCCTGAGATTGTCGGAGCGCAGAACGCTCTCATTTAGATGAACGATGCCTTCTTCATATCCTTCCCCTTCATAGCAGAAATTCTGGGTGAGCGCCATCGCTCCCGGAATTTGGGGAATCATTTCCGCATAAGCGGTATTCTCGCTCGTCTGATTTACCTGTAAATACTGGATGACTGTGTCTCCGGCCACGTTCTTGACTGCCATCGTCACGTCGATGTGATCGATGATATAATTCTTGCAGGACGACGGCAGACTGATCCCGATAAGCGATCCGGCATAGAGATGTCCGCCTTGATCGACGCCGCCCTTTCCGGGTACGATCGAGAGCGTCGGTGTGATCGACTGATACAGCGCTTTGTCTTTTACGGGGGTCCAGCCGTTGCCCGCCGCCTCGTCTGCATCATTGGCCGTGTACAGGACCGCCCGGATTCCGTCTTTCAGTTTTTCGAAGGTCCGCCGCTGAGCACCGAAATAGATAAGGTCGAGCGTTTCCGGACTGGTCGTCCCGGTACCGGAGCCGCTGTCTCCCCACTTGTCTCTGACGGCGAAATCGAGATTCAGCGTAAGATCGTCGGTCAGGCCGAGCGTTACGGCGTCATAATCGTCGATATACGGCACGTCGTTCAGAAGGTCGTTGCCGTAGATCGATGCCGTTGTCTCCGTGTTGTCGGCGATGTCCGTATACCAGTAGTAGATTCGTCCTTTCTGATCGTAAAAGATCGTGGAAAAGGATTTGCCCTCATTGCCGACGGTCAGCTTCGGTCGGAGCCAATGGTTGTCCTTGATTCCGATTTCCTCAAGATAGGAAGCAAAGATATACTTCGAGTACTTATAGCCCGCACCCGTGATCCCAAGCGATGCGGTGCCGTCCGCGTCAGCCATCACCTGAATATAATTCTTCGGCATATGCCCGTCAAGAGGCGAAGTCTGCGTCACATTCTTGACGGATATTGCTTCGGATGAAGAAACGGCAAACAAATCGGCATAGTCCGCAGCGCTGGAGCTGTCCAACAGACTGTCTTTTCCGGCAAAGAACTCCCAGTCATGCCAGTAGTCGGATGCCGCATATTCGGAGATCCCTTCCCGGGAGAATCCGAATCCGGAGGAAAGGACGAAGGAATTGGGCATTACAGGCGTCCCGGCAAAGGCCGCTGCCGTCTGCAGCATGGGACTTCCCGGATCGGCTGCGGGAGGGGCGGCGGTCAGGATTTCCGTATCCCCGCCTTCGGGGTTGAGGTATTCTCCCTCCGTTACCGCCTTGTCTGGAATAAGAGCCCGATCCGCCGTCACAATGCGGTCTGCGGCGTTTTCACCGCTGAAACCGGCAAGTACCGTCGCCAGATTCATGCCGGGTTGATATAGATCGGCAGTTTCCGTCCGGGTTTGCGGCACTTCTTCCTCGGCCGCCGAACCGCCCGCAATCTCGACCCGCACGACAGCGCGGTCCGGATCGATCGCGCAGATATCGTCCGAGCCGCCGCCCAGAACGCCGGTCAGTTCCACGGTGAAATACTTATTCTCCGTATCCCGTGACGCAATGAATTCGATGGGAATCCGGATCTCGTCGATGCTGCCCGCGAGGCCGACCGCTCCCTCAACAGGCGCATAGTCCACGCCTGCGAGAGCAGTCCCGTCGACCGTCCGGTAGTTCACCGTAACGCTGTAACTCTTGCCGCCTTCGCGCGCGACCGTTACGGACGTCTGCCCGTTCCGGCGGTCCGCCGCTACCTCCGATTCGATGAAACCGACCGTGGACGGTTCCGGATCGTCATTGTCCGAGATCATCAGCGTCAGGGTATTGCACGTGTCGGAAACATCTCCGCCCTCGCATCCGGTGATGGTAAAGAGGCCGAGTTCCGGCAATTCCGGGGTTTCGTCGTCGAGCGCGGACACCCGGATGTATTTCAGAGTCTCGCCCTCCGCAAAGGTCAGCAGGAATTCATACGCGTCGAATTCCTCGTCAAATGCGAGGACGGTGAAGGCGGGATCTTCCTCCGTGCCTGTTTCGGCGAGATCCTGTATTACTTCGAAGGATATCCCTTTCGGCTGAACAAGAGGCTCGTAGCGCTCTCCGAAAAGGGACTCTGTGCAGTACAGCTGCCCCCCCGAACAGTATATGCAGCGGAAGTCGATCGCGTTCCATGTGTCGTTTTCAAAATCCCACACTTCTCCCCAGGCAGCGGGAAGGGTGGGATTCACGCCGCCTTCGATGTCCTGCCAGTCTCCGTCTCTAACGCGTGCCTGCCAGGTATAGGCGTCCGCATGAGGATCCCCGGTGAGGAACAGAGAGAGTTCATCGTCTGCTGTCAGGGTCTCCGCCGTTATCCCTTCCGTCTCAAAAGATACCGCCGCATCGGCCGGAAGCATGTTGCGCACGCTTTCCGGAAGCCCGGCAGGCTGGGAGGCAGCCATGGCAGTCGGCGCTTCGTATTCGATGAGAAGGTCGAGCTTGCCGGAAGCTGCGTAATCGTAAACGGTTCCGATCCCGTCAGGATCCGTTGTGACGGCGGGAGAATACTGAATCTTTGCCGTAACCCGCCCGACGGTTCCGCCGAGACGATAGACCGGAATGAGCACGGTTTGCGGGATTTCTTCGCCCTCCGCCGTCAGCGCGCCCGGTTCGGCAACGTCCGCCTGATACGTTCCGAATGCAAACGTGCCGTAGGGATAGACCGCGTTCCAGTCTTCATCGATCTCCACATCGCCGTTCTGAGTATGGAGGACGGAAGGAAGGAAACCGATTTCTTCCTCCGCCGCTTTTTCCTGCCGTTCGTCGACCCATACGGCCCAGACAGGCAGTTCTGCCGCGGAAAGTGTCATCAAGGCGCTCAAAAGAGCTGCGAGAACCCTTGTTGTGCTGTGATGCTTACTCATGGCGATTGCTCCTTTTTGATCGGAAAAGTATTCATAACGCATTATAGCACAAGACGATTTTTCGATGTGAAGACCTTACAGAATTGTAAGGAGCAAAAAAAGGAGTTCCCCTTTCCGTCAGGAGAACTCCCTGTATCATTATGTATTATTCCGCTTCGTCGGGCAGCGCCATCCAGACGGTGATGCCGCGCACGGGGGTCCGTTCGATCCAGATGCGTCCGTTATGCCGGTCCATGATTTCGCGGCACAGCGCAAGACCGAGTCCGTGTCCGTTGTCTTTCGTGAAGCCGCGCTCAAAAGCCCGGCTCATCGTTTCATCATCCATGCCGTCCCCGTCGTTGCACACCCGAAGGAGCACTTCGCTCTCTCCGCTCTCTGCGGCCAGCAGAATCCTGCCGTTCTGCGTATGGCGGCTCGCGTTCAAGATCAGGTTATACAGAACCTGAAGCATGCTGTCCCGCATACAGCAGACCGTCAGCTCCGCGGGGCAGTCTATCTCGATCCGGTTTGACCGTTTTTCGCAGATCGGCTGACAGAACGCTTTCGCATCCTCGAACAGGAGGCGGACGGCCGCGACCTTTCTCTCCGACGCGCTTATCGCCGTCCGGGCGCCTTCTTCCGACTGCTCCACGATCCGGCCGAGACGCAGCGCTTCCTGCTGAATGACCTGCAGGCTGCGGATCATCTCATCATTTCCGCCCGCTATTTCCCGCAGCTGCGAAGCGGAAAGCTCCGCATAACCGGCGATGACCGTCAGCGGGGTGCGCATTTCGTGATTCATGATTGCCATGAAGTTTTCCTGAAGCTCCTGATTCTGCTCCATAGTCTCATTCATTTTCTGAAGCTCTTCTTCGTGCCTGAGGGACAGCGAAAAGGCGTCCTGAACGTTGCGGTATTCAACGGCAAAGCCAATCGACAGGACAAGCTCAAACAGAATCATGCCCAGGGAAACGGTGTTGAGATGGGAGGGGCCGACGTGCAGAGCTGCGCCGGCAGCCGCCAGAATCACGATTCCGAATCCGATCAGGGCAAAACGCTGGTACCCTTTCAGCATTTTCCAACGCAGGAGATTCCGCACAAGCTCGAAGATAAACCAAACCGCATAGCAGCCCGCCGCGGCGGAGATCACGGTTCCGCCGTACCGCGTGTATATCCGGACCGGAAGGATGATGTGATAAAGCAGTGCCGCGGCAAAAAACACAGCCCATAAAGCTGTCACTAAACGATTCCTCTTTGCCGAAAAACAGGCGCGGCACAGCAGGAAAAGGCTTAGCCCCAGCAGCACGACCGCGCCGGATTCGAGCCTGTGCCCGAGATACCAGTTCAGCTTCGGGAAAACGAGCATCACGAGCTTCGGGTCGTTGAACGAATCATTCAGCATGAGGGAAAACGCGCTCATGGACAGCCAGAGGAATTCCCGCCTTCCGGGAAAGCCGGCATACATACCGAGGTTCATTACCCCGATCGTCAGAAGGATGACCAGCCGCGCGGTGATTTTGAAATACTCATTCTGTACCTGTCGTGTGATGACGTCCTGCGGGCCCAGATAGAGCTGGAACGCATTCCATTTAGCGTGGTCGTAGCTGCACCGCTGCGTCACGATTTCCGTCCGGTCGCCCGCGGTGAAATACACCGTCACGCTGCCGGTATGGGGCACAAAACCTTTCGGCGTCGAACTGACCTCCCCGAGAGAGACCAGAAGGTTTCCGTCCACCCACATCTTCGCGGCATAAGTAAACTGCTCGCAATGAATCCCGTAGACCTCGCCTGGCGTCAGCTCCAGCTCCAGAATATTTGTCCTCAAGCGCGTGAAATCAAAGGAATGATATTCATAATCCCAGCCGACGTGACCGGACGCCCGTTCTTCTTCCGTCAGATTATGCAGCTCGTCCGGCGTGTACAGTACGTTGTCGTAGGTCGTGAATTCCAACTCAGAAATGAGCGTTCCCTGCTTTGTCTCCAGCTGATGCGACAGGAACACCAGTCCAGCAAAGACAATCAGAACGAATATGAGGATCCTCCAGTTTTTTTTCACAAACTGCCTCCGATCGTCACGAGCTCGTATCCTTCCTGGCTGGAGTCGATGTAGAACAAATTCTCGTAAGGCGCGATCTTCTTTTTCAGCCGGGAAATCGTCGTCCACAGAAAGGAAGAAGCGTCTGTCTGCGTAAATCCCCAGACAGAGCGGAGGAGCTCTTCCCGCGGGACCGGCTTGTTCCGGTTGCGTGCGAGGACCAGAAGCAGACCGAATTCTTTTCCGGAGAGAAGAAGATCCTCTCCGTTTACTGTGACCTGAGCGCGGACAACGTCGAAACAAAGCGGACCGACCGTCAGACTGTGTCCGTCGGCAAAGGTGTTGTGCGAACGCCGCAGAAGCGCTTCGATCCGGGCAGCGAGTTCATTCAGCTCATACGGTTTGGTCAGATAATCATCCCCGCCGCGGCGGAGTCCGGAAACGATATCCGCTCCGGAAGCCTTGGCCGTCAGAAACAGAATCGGCGTACCGGTCCTTGTGCGGATCGCTTCGCAGAAGTCCACGCCGTCCCCGTCCGGAAGCATGACATCCAGCACGATCAGATCGATTGCGTATTCTTTCAGGATTTCACGCGCCTTCTGTACCGTATATGCCTGCTCGATCCAGTAACCGAGACCTGACAGATACGTCGCGTTGATGCGCATGATGTGTTCGTTGTCCTCGACAAGCAGGATCCTTTCCATGTCCGCCCCTCCTCCTTTCCGCTGTTCAATCATATTATAGCATAAAACAGGGAAGAGTGGAATAAAACTTACAGATTTGTAAGTTCGGCATCACGCGGGATGCCCTTTGCTCCCCGAAGAGATTTGCGATTGGGAAAGGCCGCCCGGCGGTACGTTTGAATAGCGGCATTTCGTGTGCTCACGCACATGAAAACCGGCGGATGAACCGATATTTCCGTTCACCCGCCGGTGTCCTGGCGTCAGAATCTGAAGTTGTCAATGGGATTCAGGGTTTCCTGCGGCTCGCCGCTATCATCATCCAGAACCATCCCGACGAATGGGAAAAAGCTCTGACAAACTGGCAGCTGGGTCGATTGGAAGTCATCCGTCTGCTGTACGAACAGCAGCGAAAGATGTATGAAAACCATACGAACCGTATAGACAACCGCATCGTCAGTCTGAGTCAGCCGTGGGTGCGTCCGATCGTCCGGGGAAAGCAGAATGCGGAGGTGGAATTCGGTGCAAAGGTGGAACTGAGCGACGTGGACGGATTCCTGCGGATCGAAGATTTCCGATGGGATGCCTTCAACGAATCGACAACGCTCACGACCTCCCCACCGCTCATGCGGTCCCGCAAGCGGCGGTTCGGCTAATGATATATTGCTTCCTGCTTGCCCTGTACGTCTTTTCTCACTAAGCTATCGAGTTACTCCGAGTTATTCAGAGTTGCTCAGTGTTCACCATAGCTGGTTGAGTAGACGACTGGCATTACTGCCGCCGCCCCTCCTCGGAACCGTACGTGCCCTATTAAGGCATACGGCTCTTCAAATGGTCTTTCGCGTTTTGTGGCGCTTCACTTCTCGGCTTCATGTTCCACTGCTTTCAGCCTCTTGTGCTGACAGTGCTTCCGCTTTGACAGCGACCACTTGCTGACCCCTTCGCTCCCCCTGCTTTCACAGGCTTCGTCGCTAATATGGGGCAGTCCGACTCCTGACGTGTCATTTGCTTCCCTTCGCTCCTTTAAGAGCTTAAGGTCGCATACCCTCCGGGAACACGTCAGGTCTCCCGGGTATGCACACAGTACCTTGTGCGCTCGCCACGCTCTCAGACCCCGGCGGAACCTACGCATCCTTGCCTATCGTTTGCGCATTGCTGCCTGCTGTGGCAGAAAACACATCGGCTTCCGCACTCCTCTGCCTACGCTTAAGCCCCACCTCGCGGCTTCGGCTCCAAGGCTGAGTACCGGCTGCCTGCCGGGCTTTACCGGGCCGGGAGTTCCACCCAACTATACTGTGTGCACCGAACCGGCGTACTTCTGCTCACTCATTATAGCATACCGCGGGGCGCGGCACAAGAGGGATTCGGCAATCGCTTCACATCAGGATAGTATGACGTGCGGGTATTGTCGGCGGGCCATATTGACAGCTCCCATCCGGTATGATATAATACTGTTGATTTTCTGGATTGTGAGTGATATCCGGCATTGGGAGGGCATTCCATGGACATCGAATACCTGCTTGTCTTACAAAATCTCCGCAACGCGCTCGGAGGGAGTCTCGACGAATTCTTCAACGCGATCAGCAAAGTGTCCGTCGGCATCATGATGCTTTTGCCCTGCGTGGTATTCTGGAGCACGGACAAGAAATGGGGCTGCCGTTTTCTTGTGGCGCGCTGGGCCGGAGAGGTCGTGAACGGACTTCTGAAGCTGACCGTCTGCGCCTATCGTCCCTGGATCCGCTCCCCTCTGATCGAACCGGCGGGAGATTCCAAGGTCGCCGCGACCGGGTATTCCTTCCCGAGCGGTCATACCATGTGCGCCGTCGCGACCTACGGAACGGCCTCCGTCTGGCAGTATCGGAAGAGAAGGTGGATCAGCGTTGTCTGCGCGGTGATGATTCTTCTGACGATGTTCTCCCGAAACTTTCTCGGTGTCCATACGCCGCAGGACGTCATTGTCGGCTTCCTTGAGACGGCGCTCTTGATCCTGATCATGCTGCTGGCCGCGAAGCACATCGAGGGGAATACACGGAGGGCCGACATTATCGGCGCGGTCGGCATCGGACTGATCGCCGCTTCGCTGGCATACATCCTTTTGAAGCCCTATCCCATGGATTATGTGGACGGGAAACTCCTCGTCGATCCCGTGAAGATGATGAAGGACACCTTCAACGGCTGCGGCGGGCTTCTCGGTCTGATTGCTTCGGACGCAACTGGGGGAGTTTTGTCGGCGGCTTCATCACAGTCATGTTCGTTACGGCGGTCTATCCCCTTGTAATCCGGAAATACTGCAAAGCCGAAGAACCCGTTAAGGCTTGAAATAATATCAGTGTACAGGAGCGTTCTGTCATGAAAAGGACTTTGGTCACCCTCTTTCTGGCTGTCTTTCTGATCGTCCTTGCCGCAACTGCGGTCTCTGCGTATGAGCACGATCCGCGGCTGAATCCGGCTGCGATGAAGGATATCATCGTTAATCCCGATGCCGTTTACGGATTCTCCCCTTCTCCGGACGGGTCACTGAGCTCGTACGCCGAATTCGACTGGACCGATCCCGACCTTGTCAACGGGGAAAACGGACGTCTCGCCCGGATCGCTTACCATGAGAGCATCAACGAAATGTACATCCTGCTCGACGACATGAGAGCGGAAGGACTCGGCACGGAAGAGATCGCGCGCGCCGTCAGCACCAAACGCAATGAGATCCGCCTCGCCGCCTACGACGGGGACCCGGACGGTCTTGCCGTCGCGAAAGCGAGAAACCTCGAGAAATACGGGCATGAGGAAGGTCCTCTTCCGGATGAACTGTTCGAGCAGTACGGCTCGTGGGAAGAAGTGATCTGGAAGGCGTTCAGCGCAAATCCCGGGATGGACGCCTGCCTCGGTCTGTATGACGATTATTATCCGCTGTATGTGGCGTCCGGTATGATCGAGGAAGAAGAGGACCAACAGGCTTCCCGCGAATACGCCGCCGCCGTCCTTGCCGAAAGCTTTGGATTGAATGCCCCTGCCGGAGATGATTCCGGAACCGCTTTCAGCGATCTCAATCAGGTGAGCGGCTGGTATGCCGCTTCCATAAACACCGCACTTTCAGCAGGCATCCTTCGGGGATATGAAGACGCGACTCTGAGACCGGACCGTACCGTGACCCGCCTTGAAGCCTGTGTCCTTCTGGCGCGATGCCTCTCCGACGGTACTGCCGGGAACCAGGAGGCAGACCTACCCGGCGTTCCCGAATGGGCGTCCGCTGAGATCGCATACCTTGTTTCCGAAGGGATCATTGCCGACGCCGCAGGCATTATCTGGGATGAACCGATATCCGTCGCTGAATTCCGCGCATTGATCCGTCCGTTTGTCGTTCCATCGACTTGAATCACAA
>CACWLT010000028.1 GCA_902761695.1 uncultured Ruminococcus sp. | reverse complement strand
ACCGGGAACAGGATCTTCAGCTGGTTGATCCGGCTCTGGTACGCCGCCTGCTGCTTCTCGGAGAGCAGGGCCTGCCGGATGTCGTCTTTGGCGTCCGCGAAGGAAACCGTGCCGCCGTCCTCCTTCTTGTTCAGCCGGATCAGATGCCAGCCGAACTGGGTCCGGACGGGATTGGAAAGCTCGCCGACCTCCATGGCCGCGCAGGCTTCCTCAAATTCGGGGACCATCTGCCCGTGGCCGAATTCGCCCAGATCGCCGCCCTGCGCCTTGGAGGGACAGGTGGAGTATGCCTTCGCCGCGTCCTCGAACGTGATTTCCCCGGCTTCCAGCTTCCCCCGGATCTCGGCGGCCTCTTCCTCGGAGTCCACCAGAATGTGGCTGGCGGCGAAGGTCAGCCCCGCCTCGAACTGGTCGGGATGCTCGTCGTAGTATTTCTTCACCTCGTCGTCGGTTACCCGGACCCGCTCCACCGCCTTCTGGATGGCGTAGTTGGTGAGCATGTCGTCCTTCACCCGCTTGAGCTGCTCCTTGAAGGCCGGCTCCCGTTCCATCAGATTCTTCTGGGCGTCCATGAGAAAGAGACGGCGGGCGATGAGCTGATCCAGCAGAATGGCGCGCCCCTGGGGGTTGTTGTAGGCCTGCGCCCGCTGCCCCATGGAGGCCATGGCTTCCATCAGATCGCTTTCCATGATGGGATTCCCCGCCACCTGCGCGAGGACTCTGTCCTGTCTGTTGTCCATATGTGTTGATTCCTTTCGGATAAATTATCTGAGCTTTTCATACTAATCCCAGACTAAAACCTCAAAAAGAGGTTTTAGTCTGATCCGAAAACACAGAATGCGTTTTCGGACAATCTAAATCGTAGATTGAGATTGGGATTTGTATCATGTCTTCGACGCCTTCATCATGAGCTTAGCCGGCGCCAGCTTCGCCGCGAGGCGGTAAAACTTGTAGAACAGCGTCGGCGTGTAAACGGACTGGCCCCTCTTCGCCGCCGCCAGCGCGCCCTTTGCCACCTTGACCGGATCGCAGTAGGGCAGCAGCTCAAAGGTCTTCGAGTGCCCCTTGATGCCTCCCGCCACGATGAAGTCCGTGTCCATGGGACCGGGACAGACAGCCGTGGCCGTGATGCCGCGCGCTTTCAGCTCCTCTCCGATGCCCAGGGTGAAGGCCGTCACATAGGATTTCGACGCCGAGTATACCGTCATCCGCGCGTTTGGACAGAAGGAGGCGATGGAGGAAATATTGATGATCCGGCTCCCCTCCCCCATGTAGGGAATGGCCAGATGGGTGACCGCCGTGAGCCCCTTCAGGTTCAGGTCCACCATCTGGATCTGTTTCTCCAGCTCTCCCTCCCCCACGTTGCCGAGGAAGCCGCAGCCGGAGTTGTTGATGAGCAGGGCGATCTCCGGCTGAAACTCCGCGAAATAGCGGCTCAGCTTTCCGTAGCTCTCGTCCTTCGTCAGATCCAGCGGAAAGATCCGGCACTGCTTCTGTACCAGACGGGCCGCCGCCAGCAGCTTTTCCCGGTTCCGGGACACGAGCCAGTATTCTTCTATGTCCGGGCAGGCCTCCGGGAGAGCCTTGAGAAATTCCTTCCCCAGCCCCGCCGAAGCCCCCGTGATGAGCGCAACCTTCATGATGTTCGTCGACCTCTTTTCAAATGTATTCTCTGCCGCCGCCGCAGCCCCGTGCCGCCGCGCATGTTGTTCACCGGACAGTATGATACCACAAACCGCCGGATTATGCAAGGGAGGTCCCGTGAATCAGGCTCCCCTGAAATAGATCACCGCTGCGGCGACCACCACCAGCGCCAGCACGCCCCAGACCGCCGTGGTGAATACGGCGAAGGCACCCTTGATCCCGTTGGCCTTCAGATCCAGCCACCGGAGCGGCACCAGGGCGCAGAAGACCGCCGCGTAAACCGGCAGCAGAACGTTCAGGGAGATCAGCTTCGGATCGGTGTACAGGTATAAGAGCCCCAGAATCACCGCCGCCGCGCAGAGGATCAGCTCCGCGATCTTGTATTTTGTGAAGGGTTTGACGTTCTGGGCTATGTTCAGACGGTCCGCTCCTTCCTTCGCGAAAGCTGCGGCTTCCCGCTCGATTCTTTCCCGATCCGCAGGATTCTTCATGTCGTTCTCCTTTCTCCTGTTCATCCAACCGCGCCGCATGCCGTACCCGTTTTCCCTGTCCCGCCTGTCCAGCAGCACATAGACCACCGAGGACCCGGCCAGCGTAAAGACCAGGAGGGGCAGCAGCCAGATCATGGCGGACTTTCCGTCCTTGTCCGGCGTGGGCTCGAATACGGCGCGCAGCTCCTCCTCGGATATGCGCCATCCCGCCGCCCGCACCCGGGAGAGCTTCAGGGAAACCGGCCCTCCGGCGTAAACCGTGACGGCGATGAAGCTCACCTGGTCCCGGTACGCCCATTCCGCCAGGGGGCAGCTCAGCCGCTGGATCTGTCCGCAGCGGAGGCCGTCTACGTGATATTCCGCCCGCCTGTTGCCCGTGCCCACGATGAAGACGAGGGAGACCCCCCCGTCCTCCATGGGCGTATCTCCCGTGTCCTCCAGCATGAGGTCGAAATACAGGGCGGATACGGCGCTCAGGTCCAGCGTCTGGTTCAGGTCCCGCATGACAATGCCCGCCACGCCGTCCTCCGTTTCCTGGAAGGAGGCGGACAGCACCCGCGACGGCCTTCCCCGGCTTTCCGAGAACGTCCCGCTCAGCTCGGTGGAGCAGGAGAGCGCGCCGCCTCCCCGGATCCAGCCCAGCGGATAATAGGCGTTCGTGAAATCCCAAAGATCATAGAAAACCATATCGGGCAGAATGAACTGATTCTGCACGTTTGCGCTCTTGATGGCGTCCTTGTCGCCCATGCCCTCCCGCAGTATGTCGTAAATGGCGTGGTCGTACCGCTGAGCCAGCAGAGCCGGGGAGAAGAAGACCGCCCGCGCGCCTCTGTCCCGGCATGTTTTGCAGAACTGCCCGTACATCGCCGCCGCCATTGCCGCCGTGGAGGTGATTTTTTCGGTCCCGAATCCGGACTGCCCCACCAGATAGAGAGTGTATTCGCTGTTCAGCTCCGCCGTGGAAAGCTGGTAGATGTACAGGAACGATTCCGGAACTGGCTTGTCCTCCAGCTGGTTCAGGATCCAGTCCAGGCTTTTCGGAAGCGCGCTGCCCGGTCCCGCCGTGATAACGCAGGTCCAGGGATAGCTCCCGATCTGTTCGATGCGCCGGGTGAGGAGCGTCAGAAACGCGGCGTTGCCGACGGCGGATTCCAGGCGGTCGTCCAGGGAGAAGCAGACGAAGGCGTCCGGCGCTTTCTCGGCAGCGGCGCTCCGGGTCAGCCGTCCGAGATGGGCAGCCCGTTCCGCCGCAAGACCGATCTCTCCCGCTCCGCATCCCACCGTGCCGGGATCGTTGACCGGACCGGGAAGCACCAGCCCCGCCGCGTAGGAATACCGCTCCGTGAAAAAGCGGATCAGCGCGCACCAGAGGGAGACGGAGGCAGGGGATTCCGTGTCGGGGAAGGGAACTCCCGGCGCTGTCAGCCCCTCCGTCGGCCTGTCGATCAGGAAGCGCAGATAGATCGCGATGCCGGCGGAACGATAAAACTTCATGTCCTGGTCCAGCTCGTCCAGAAGCACGGGATCCAGGTAAGCCGTCCGGGGTGTGCTCTCTCCCGCAGCCGTGTAGACAACGGAGGTGCCGGACGAGGTCAGCAGCCTGTCCAGCGGAACGTCCGCCAGCACGTGAAAGGCGTTGGATTCGAAAACCCCGGCCGGGAACGTGTCCGCCAGACCGAAGACATAGCGCGACCCGGATGCGGGCAGATCGCTGCCGGTGTCGGCGTACCGTGGCGGGGACAGCAGCAGGACGGCGCCCTCCGTCTCCGGGTCCGGAACGCACGCGAAGAAAACGCAGGCGTCCGGATTGACGGGCAGGGTGGGCAGGGTGCAGCGCTTTTCGAACCGGGTGGAGACCTTGGTCTCGTCGATCAGTACCGCGCTCTCAGGCAGGAAGACAGGCCCCTGCGCCGCGAAAAAGGCCTCGTAGTCCCCGTCCAGCAGAAGGGGGGAGGGGACGGCATAGAACTGCAGCGGGCTTCCGGAGAAGGCGCGCAGGGTGTCGGAGACCATGCTCCCGGCGAAAACGATCTCCTTCCCGGAGTGTTCGAGGCGGGTGAGCTCCCCGAGCCATTCGCTCCCGGCGGACCAGACGGAGCCCCCCGTGATCATCCGGATGCTGTCCACCTTTATGGGGACGTCCGCGCCCAGATCCTCGAAGAGAAGATAAAAGGCGGCGATGTCGGAGAGCGGCTCCAGCTGAACGACGTAAATCCCGTCGGCGGCGTTCAGCGTCACGGCCGGCGACCAGAACCGCTCCAGCCCGTCCCGGTAATCGATGCCCAGGGAGAGTCTGGCGTTCTTTCCCGTGTCCCCCGAGGCCCGGATCTCAAAGCAGCAGGGAACCCCCGCCCGGACCGGATACCTGAGCGCGGGAGTTCCCGTGAGCAGGAGCCGACCGTTTTCGTCCGCCCGTCCCATGCCGCCGAAGCCCACAAAGGAGAAGCTGCCCGGACCCGCGTCAAGGGAAAAGGAGGCGTATCGTTTCGCCATGTACAGCTCCTCGGTGGGATCTTTCAGCAGCAGCGGCGCGGAGAACACCGTGTTCACCGGAAAAACGGATTCCCGGACCCGGACCGTCAGCCGCTTCAGCTCCCCGCTGACACCGGAGAGATCCAGGGTCACCGTGCTCCAGCCGCTTGCGCTCTTCACCAGATTGCGGCCGTACAGGATCCCGCCGTCCTCCAGCGCCCTGGCCCGTACCGTCAGACCGGCCTCCAGACGTCCGTGGGAGGTGACGAGCTCCGCGGTCAGGGGAAAATCTCCCTCGGCATCCTCAAAGGCAACGCTGAACTGCATCGCGCTGTAATCCTCCGCCCAGAGGTTCTCCTCCGTGAGATCCAGCGTCAGCGTCACAGCGCCTTCCTCCGGCTCCTTCCCGGACTTCGGACCCGCCGCCGCGAAAAAGGTCTCCGTTACAGCGGGATCGTCCTCTGCGGGGATCCGGAGGGCGTAGCTCTTCCGCACCGCGCCGTCCAGTGTCCAGGCATCGTCGGAGGGATGCGTCAGCACCATGTGGCTGGTCTGAGGCAGAAGGGCAGTCTTGTCGGAGATCCCGTCCGTCACATAGGAAAGCCCGGCGAAGGTTTTCGGATTCTCCTCCGTGTCCTCCTCCCGCGCGGCAGGCTCCGGCTCACCGGCATCCTCTGCGGCGGAGGCGGACAGGAGGAAGGGGAAGAACTCCTCCCCCGTCCCGGAGATCCCCGGAAGCACGGAGAGAAGAGCAAGGCATAAAAGCCCCGCCAGCAAGCGCCTCTTCATGGGGAACCTCCTTTCCTCCGTCCGCGGGCCGCTTTATGCCCCGCCGTTATCCGTCATTTCGTCCTGTTTCAGACCCGGACGGTCTTTTCCTCGCCGTTGACAATCACGGTGAAATCCTTTCCCTCTGCGGCGGGCGTCACGGCATAGACCCGCCATTCGGTCACCCGGCCGTTTTCCCAGGCGCAGTCCACGGCGACACCGCCGCGGGCAGCAAGCCCTTCAAAGGAACCCTTCTGCCAGTCCCCGTCGTCCGGGAGAGAGGGCAGCAGCACGATCTTCCCGCTCTGGGACTGGAGCAGCATCTCGGCGAAAACGTTGGCCCCGCCGAAGTTGCCGTCGATCTGGAACGGCGGATGCGTGTCGAACATGTTGGGCAGGGTGGAACGCCCCAGCAGGCGGTTGAGGCTTTCCAGCGCCGCGTTCCCGTCCCGCAGCCGGGCGAAGAAGGTGGAAACCCAGGCCCGGGACCAGCCCGTGTGGCCGCCGCCCGAGGCCAGACGCCGTCTGAGGGTGACCTTCGCCGCCTCAAACAGTGCCGGGGTGTCCTCCGCCGTGATCTCGTGACCGGGATGGAGAGCGAAGAGATGGGAGACGTGGCGGTGGCCCGGTTCAGCCTCGTCAAAGTCCTCGCTCCATTCCATGATCTGCCCGTGCTTTCCGATCCGGATGGGGGAGAGCCGCGCGGCGGTCTTCTCCAGCTCGTCGGCGAAGTCCCCGTCCATGGAGAGGGTCCGGGCCGCCTCCGCCGTGGAGGTGAAGAGCTCCCGCAGGATCTCGTTGTCCATGGTCGGCCCGGCGCAGACGCCGAAATTGCCCTCCGCCGTGACGAAGCTGTTCTCCGGAGAGTTGGAGGGACAGGTAACCAGATAACCCGTCCGGGGATCCTCGCAGAGATAGTCCAGGAAGAAGAGGCAGGCCCCCTTCAGAATGTCGTAGTTCTCCCTGAGGATGTCGGCGTCGCCGGAATAGCGGTACCGCTCGAAGATGTGCTGGCAGCACCAGGCCCCCGCGCACATGAAGGAGCCCCATCCCGCCCCTTCGCCCGGCGCCGTGAAGCCCCAGGGATTGGTGATGGTGTGGGCCGCCCAGCCCCGTGCCCCGCCGTACTGGATATCCGCCGTCCGCCGCCCGTGGAGGGAGAGGAACCGCACGTATTCCATGAGGGGCTTCGTCAGCTCCGGCATCCGGCAGGTCTCCGCCAGCCAGTAGTTCATCTGTAAATTGATGTTGATGTGGTAGTCCGCCGACCAGATCGTGTCGAAATCCGGGGACCAGATCCCCTGCAGATTGGCGGGCAGCACGCAGTTCCAGGAGGACGATACCAGAAGATACCGCCCGAAGTTGAAGTAGGTCAGCAAAAGATCCGTGTCGGAGCCGCCCTCCCGCACCCGCAGGATCCGCTCGTCCGTAGGCAGGGAGGCGAGGGACGCGTCTGCGGGGGAGAGCGTCAGCTTCACCCGGTCCATGAAGGAGGCGAGCACCGCGCCGCTTTCCCGGAGCATGCCGTCAAAGTCCGCCCCCTCCATGGCGGCAGCCGTCTCCTTCGCCTTTTCCAGTGCCGGAGCGGGATCGTTCGAGGGCCGGGGCGTGCCGTCCATGCCGGGCTTCACATAGGTGGTGCGCACGTCGGCGGTGATCCGGACCGCAGTCACATCCCGCAGCAGGATCCCGTCCCCGTCCGCGGAAACCGATCCGCCCTCCGCCCTGACGGAAGCGAATACCGCGAAGGCCAGCGAATCCGGGAAGGCTTTTTTATAGACGAAGCCCTCCGGCGCGTAGCAGGGAGCCTCAGCCCCGCCGTCCTCTCTGCGGAACCGGATCCGCATGGAGAAGGGAGCGGACGCCCGGTATTCCGCCGCCATGCCCCCCGCCGCGTAGGACGTGAACACCCGGGCGGAGAAGGACCGCTTTTCATCCTTCCACGTGACCTCGGAAAGCCCGTTCTCCAGATTCAGCGTACGGCGGTAGTCGGCAGCCTCACCGGCCCGGTCCGTGAACTCCGCGAGGATCTCCCCGGCGTTCTGGAAGGATCCGTACCGGTAGCCGAACCCGTGGCCCGAATGGCTTCCGTCACCCCGGCAAACCATGTATTTCTGCGTCAGCCGCTGCCCCTCGGCGTAGTTCCCGGCAAAGATGGCGTCCCGGATCTCGCCAAGATGCGCCGCACAGTCCGGATTGTCCGCCTCCGGATCGAAGCCGCCGTCCCAGAGGGTCTCCTCGTTGAGCTGCAGAATGTCCGTGACCGGGGATCCCCAGACCGTGACGCCCAGACGCCCGTTGCCAAGCGGCAGCGCCTCAGCCCATTCCCCCGCCGGATGCGTGTAAAAAAGCAAGTTTCCCATGTGTCCGCTCCTGATGACAAATTTCCATCATCCATTATACCACACCCCGCCCCCGATTGCAAGCGGGAAGATTATACCGCTTCCGCCCGGGAAACGAAAAAACACTGTCCCGGATCAGCCATATCCCGCCCGAAACAAAAAAGGAGCCCTCAAAAAAACGGGAGCTCCTCAATTGTAAATACAATAGTTCGATCCGCTTTATTTCCGTTTACGTTTATCTCACCCGCCCCCCTTTTTCATGCGCGCTTCGATCGCTGTTTGCGTCGCCGTCTCGGCAGAGCAAACCGATGAACTTCGTCCCCGACGGAGTTCATCGCATGTTACAGCTGACGCAACGCGGTCCGCCGGAGTTGCGTAGCAACTCCTGAAGAATGCAGAGCATTCTTCAGGCGAGGACATGGGGTATGCAATCGATTTTCGATATAGGTATGAAAGGACAAGTTATGCTCCCCGGCCAAGGGGGACCTCCGGGAGTGGGCACCCGAGTTCACTTTGTGAACTCAGTCGGCCATGAGATGGTGTCCGCGATCGCAGATCGCAGTCCCCCGCGCCTCCCGTGCGCAACGGGATTCAATGAGATCCGAAACGCGCAGCGTTTCTTTCCTTGTTCCGCACGGCGGGATAAACGGTTCGCAAAGGCCCCGCCTTTTCTTCCTTAATCCGCCAGCGATCCCATGGGATCCCAGGGCTCCAGCTCGATCAGCTCCTGATCCAGCAGCGCGGCCTTCTCGCCGAGATACTTCTTGTTCACGACAGCCTGGAAGACGTAGGCGTCAAACCACGCGTCGGAGGCCATGTGGTAGCCGCCGTGAGCGCCGCCGTCGCCCCAGCTGTTCTCGATCTTCCAGCGGTTCGGATTCCCGTCCTCGTCGATGTTCACGCCGGTGAGACACATGGCGTGGTTCATGGCGCTGACGTGGTAGTCCAGCATGTCCGCCTTGGACATGGCCGTGTTGAAGCCCGTGATCAGGTCCTCGTTGTACTGCTCCACGTCCCAGCAGGCCCGCTCGCCGTCGGAGAACTTGCCGCAGTCGGAGCCGAACCAGACGATCTCCCCGTCCTTGATCTGCTCCGCCACCAGCTTCTTGAATTCGCCGAGCTCCAGGTTCAGGTGACGCACGGGAGCGCCGCCCACCACGTTGCCCAGATACTGCACCGTGTAGAGCTTGTCGAAGGGCTTGTCGGCCGTGGGCGCGTGCACGATGGAGACGTAGTCGTCCAGGTAGTCGCCGATGTACTTCTCGCGGAAGGCGTTCGGGGTCAGGCCCTTCTCAACGATTACGTTCTTATCCTTGTCCTGATATTCAAAGTCGAATTCCGTCGGCGGCACGTCGTAGCAGGCGCAGAGGAAGGAGTAGGTCTTCTCGAGGATCTCGGTCCTCAGCGCGGCCAGCTCGCCGCACTTGCCCTCCTTCGCCAGACGGCGGATCTCCGGGGTCTTCGCCCGCAGGTAGTTGTTGATGTGCCGGTTCAGATTGCCGGTGTTGGAGGACTGGAAGGTCTCGGGATACACGGACTTCGGTACGATGCCGTACTTCTTCACGATAGCTGTGAACATGTCCCACTGACCGCCGTCGTGCACGCCCGTCGTGACGATGTAGTCCACCACCCGGGAGTTCGCGGGTTCGGACGCCGTGTCCGCGATGGCCTCGATGTAGTAGTTGACCCGCTCGAACTTGTCCCAGAAGGCCAGCCAGGACTGGGAGAGCTCAAACTGCTCCACGTTCAGCTTTTTGCCCACGATCTCGCGGAGCACGTTGGTGGCGGCGAAGAGCCAGCAGCGGCCGGAGGACTTCTGGTTCGTGGCGCTCATGGTCTTCACCTCGTGGTTGAAGAAGAACTGCATCTTCTTCGCCTTCTCGGTGACGTACGCCATGGAACCCATGTTGTTCTTCGCGAAGACCGGCTTCATCGCCTGTCTGACCGCGTCGTTCTCGTGAAATTCGCCGAAGCTCTTGAGCTCACAGCAGCTGATCGGGGTTGCGTTTTTCATTTTAATAAAGCTCCTTTCGGGAGAAAAATTGACGTTTGAATGGTGACTGCGTTTACGCGGACGCGCGGTACACGGCCGACGGACAAATTCGTGCCGATCACCCCGACCGGCCCCGGAACCGAACCGCATCGGCCGGATCAGTTTATAGGGGGACTTTATGCCGGCAATCGGAGAATGCAAATTATCGTTTCAACAAATTCCGACGGACACTCCTTCCACCGCAAGCGGTCCCCTTCCCTCTGAGAGGGAGGCAGGGAAACGTCCCGCGCCTGAGGCTCCTTCCCAGAGGGAGCTGTCAGCTGTGCTGACTGAAGGAGTGTCTGACAGATGCCTGAAAGACACTATCGCATGTGCATCATTGTCTCTTTCCCGGACCTGCGGGGGAAAGCGGAGCTTGTCCCCTGCCTACGGCTGAATCCCCTTGTTTCTCCGGAGGGTAAGATAATCCTCCAATATCAGGCGGCTTGATGAACCGGCTCTTCACTGGCCTGCCTACGGCTGAATTCCCTTATTCCTTCTGAGGGTAAGATAATCCTCCAATATCAAGCGAGCAGACAAAGCGTCCACCGTGGCCTTCCGCTTCTTGCCCCGCACGTTGTTCTCGGATAGGATCCGGTGGGCCGAAACCGTGGTCAGCCGCTCGTCGTAGAGCTCCGCGGGGATCCCCGTCAGCTCGGAAAGCTCCCGGGCAAAGGCGCGGCATTTCTCGCTGCGGGGCCCGGCGGTTCCGTTCATGTTCACCGGATTGCCTACCACGATCAGCTCCGCCCGCAGCTCCTTCACACGCTCCCCCACGGCGGCGAGGGCCTTTTTGTATCCCTCCGCCGTGACGCAGCCCGCCTCCGACGCCATCATCTCGAATTTGTCGCAGACCGCCAGACCGGTGCGGACGTCCCCGAAGTCGATGCCGACAATGATCATGCCTTCTCCGTCCCCTCTTCCGCGTCAGCCGGGGCGCCGCTTCCGTCCGCCTGCGCGACCTCCCCGTTCTCGGCAGCCACCTTGTTCCGGGCGTAGGTGACCACCTCCTCCAGCATGGGAATGGAGGTGGACGCGCCGGGACGCGTGACGGACAGGGCGGCGGCGCAGGTGGCGTACTTCACGGCGGAGACGATGTTCCCGTTCTGTAAATATACGTAGGTCATGACGGCAGAGAATACGTCCCCGGCGGCGGTGGTGTCCACAGCTTTGACCCGCTCCGCGGGGATGCTCCAGTATTCCGCCCCGTCGTAGATGAAGGAACCCCGCTCGCCCAGCTTCAGCACGATGTATTTCGCGTCCACCAGGGTGGAGAGCTTCACCGCCGCCCGGATGCAGCTGTCCTCATTGGCGGGAGAGATGCCCGTGAAGATCCGGGTCTCGTTTTCGTTGGGAGAGAAGACCTCCACCCGGCCCAGCTTGTCCAGCGGGAAGTCCATCCGGGCGGGCCCCGCGTCGATGAACACCGGAATGCCGTCCTGATTGGCCCGCCTGCAGGCCTCGATCACAGCCGCGTCGGGGATCTCCAGCTGCAGGTAGAGAGCGTCGGGATAGCAGGTGAACCCCGCTTCGATGTCCTCCTCCGACATGGTCATGTTGGCCCCCGGATAGACGATGATGCGGTTCTTCCCGTTCTCCTCCACCAGAATGGAGGCCAGCCCCGTGGGAACCTCCGGGTCCTCCTGGATGTACCTGGTGTCGATGCCCTCCCGCTCATAGATGGCCTTTAACCGCCGCCCGTTGGAATCCCGCCCCACCCGGCAGGTAAAGACGGTGTCCGCGCCGAATCTGGCAAAGGTGATGGCGGAGTTGGCGCCCTTTCCGCCGGGCACATAGGAATAGCTCTCCCCGGTTTCCACGACGGTCTCGCCGGAATAGGGGACCCGGCGCATCCGCTGCACGAAATCGATGTTGGCGGAGGAAACGACTAAAATTCTGGCTTTTTTCATACTGCACCCCGTGCCCTGCCGGACCGTGTCCGTCAGATGTTTATATATCCATATTATACCGCAGCTTTTGTCCGGAATCAACATCTTTTCTCCCGATTTCGTCAGAATTCTCATCTCCGTCCCGCTCCCCGCGCTTCTTTGCGGCCGAAAAGCCTTGTTTTCCCGTCCGGAATCTGCTATAATATAAAATGAAAGATTGTGACCGCTTCCCGGGCTCCCCGGAGAGGCGGATCGGATAGACGGTGATGCCTATGGAAAAAAACGATGTGAACCGGATCCTTCACGCCATGACGCCCTTTGTGCTCATGGTGCTGACCGAGCGGCTCCTGCTCATGCTGTTCGGCTGTCTGCTGCCGGGTGAGAGGGAGGTAGGAGCCCTCTGCGCCTTCCTTCCCGCCGCCGCCCTGGCCCTCCTGCTCTTCCGTCTGGGACGCTATGAGGAGGAAGAGGAGTACGACCCCGTTCCCCCGCTGATCAAAAAGAAGACCGGCCGCTGTCTGCTCCATCTGGCGGCGTCCGCGGCGGCCCTGGTGACCGTCATGTTCCTGGTAGCCTCCTATGTGAACGACGAGGCGGCCTTCCCCGATACGGCGCGGGCTGCGGGGGACATGCCTTCTCTGACGCCCCTCTCCGTCCTGTCCCTTTTGGTGATCCACCCCCTGGCGGAGGAATATCTCTTCCGGGGATGCTTTTACGGGGAACTGCGGCGGATGAATCCCGTCTTCGGCTGTATGGCCCAGGCGGTCATGTTCGCCATCATGCACAGCTCCGTGGATGAAATGCTGTACGCTCTGGCCGCCGGCGTGATCCTGGGCATCCTGGCCGAGGAGACGGGACGCCTCTGGCCCTGCGCCGCCGCCCATATCTTCGTGAACGCCCGGTCCTTCGTGGCCGTCACCGTGTTCGCCGAACGGGGCGGGGTGCGCTATGCCATGGACAGTACGCTCCTGACCGTGGGCGCCGCCGCCTTCGTGATCCTGGCCGCCACCCGGGTCCGCTATGCCGCCGAACCCTCCCCCGGCGAAGGGGAGCGCGCGGAACAGGAGGCCCGGACATGACGGACAAATACGCCCCCGCCGGACTGCTTGCGGGATCGGAAGAGCGGAAACGGCGTATCGCGGACCTGCTTGCTCCCTGGGTGAACGGCTCTGTCCCGCCCTCCGATCCTCCCGCCGCCTCACCGGAAGAAAAAACGTCTCCGGATGCCTTCTTCATGGACGCCGCCCTGACCCTGGCCCGCGCCGCCGCGGAGGAGGGCGAGGTCCCCGTGGGCTGCGTCATAGTCCGGGAGAACCGCATTATCGCAGGGGAATACAACGGCCGGGAAGGGGAGAAAAACGCCCTCTGGCACGCCGAAACCGCCGCCATTGACCAGGCCTGCCGTGCCCTTCGCGGATGGAGACTGCCCGGCTGTACCCTGTACGTGACCCTCGAGCCCTGCCCCATGTGCGCCGGCGCGATCTGGAACGCCCGCATCCCCCGGGTGGTGATCGGCGCGAAGGACGCACGGGCCGGGGCCATGGGATCCCTCCTCAATCTGGCGTCCTATCCGCTGAATCCAAAGCCCGAGGTCACCTTCGGCGTGAGAGAGCGGGAGTGCCGGGAGCTTCTGCAGTCCTTCTTCGCCCGGAAAAGATAGAACGGCAGGTGGTTCATGACGGCGCCCTCTGCCATCTTCCGGCATGCGCTCCCATCCCTGCTCGTCTCCGTCGTCCGCGCCGTGACCCGGAAACGCCCGCCGAAATCGCCTCTGCCTGCTCGGTGAATGCGCCTTTTTCTCCTCCCCCCCTTGCAAATCCCGCCGGAGAATGGTATAATCAATTGAAAACCGTTTCCATTTCAATATACAAAGGAGATTTCCATGAAAAACACCCCCGATGTCAAGCTGGGCCTGGTCGCCGTGTCCCGCGACTGCTTCCCGGAATCCCTGTCCGTCGGCCGCCGCAAGGCTCTGATCGACGCCTACGAGGCCAAGTACGGCAAGTGTGACGTCTATGAATGTCCCATCTGCATCGTCGAGAGCGAGATCCACATGCTCCAGGTTCTCGAGGATCTGAAGAAGAACGAGTGCAACGCCCTCTGCGTCTACCTCGGCAACTTCGGCCCGGAAATCTCCGAGACCATGCTGGCCGAGAAATTCGACGGTCCCGTCATGTTCTGCGCCGCCGCCGAGGAAGCCTCCGACCGTCTTGTGGGCGACCGCGGAGACGCCTTCTGCGGCATGCTGAACGCCTCCTATAACCTCAAGCTCCGGGGCGTGACGGCCTATATTCCCGAGTATCCCGTGGGCGACGCCGCCTACTGCGCGGATCTCATGCACGAGTTCCTCCCCATCGCCCGCGCCATCATCGGCCTGAAGAACCTGAAGATCATCTCCTTCGGTCCGAGACCCATGAACTTCTTCGCCTGCAACGCCCCCATCCAGCAGCTCTACAACATCGGCGTGGAAATCGAGGAAAACTCCGAGCTGGACCTCTTCGAAGCCTTCAACAAGCACGCCGGCGACGCGCGCATCCCCGAGGTCGTGGCCGATATGGAAGCGGAGCTGGGCGCGGGCAACAAGAAGCCCGAGATCCTCGCCAAGCTGGCCCAGTATGAGCTGACCCTTCTCGACTGGGTGGAAGCCCATAAGGGAAGCCGCAAGTACGTGGCCATCGCGGGCAAGTGCTGGCCGGCGTTCCAGACCCAGTTCGGCTTCGTGCCCTGCTATGTCAACTCCCGTCTGACGGGCCGCGGCATCCCGGTGAGCTGCGAGGTGGATATCTACGGCTGCCTGTCCGAGTTTATCGGCACCTGCGTGTCCGAGGACATCGTCACCCTGCTCGACATCAACAACACCGTTCCCTCCGATATGTACAAGGAACACATCGAGGGCAAGTTCGACTACAAGTTCCACGACACCTTCATGGGCTTCCACTGCGGCAACACCTGCTCCAAGAAGATCTGCAACCCCACCATGAAGTATCAGATGATCATGGCCCGCTCCCTGCCCGTGGAGGTCACCAACGGCACCCTCGAGGGCGACATCGTCCCCGGCGACATCACCTTCTACCGCCTCCAGTCCACCGCGGACAACCACCTCTACGCCTACGTGGCCGAGGGCGAGGTCCTGCCGGTCGAGACGAAGTCCTTCGGCGGCGTCGGCGTCTTCGCCATCCATGAGATGGGCCGCTTCTACCGCCATGTGCTCATCGAGAACGGCTTCCCGCATCACGGCGCCGTGGCCTT
>CACWLT010000027.1 GCA_902761695.1 uncultured Ruminococcus sp. | reverse complement strand
TACGCCATCGCCTACTGCAACGGCACCATGGCCCTGACCTCCGCCATGTTCGGCATCGGGCTGGGGGAGGGGGACGAGATCATCTGTCCCACCAAGACCTACTGGGGCAGCGTGTCCCAGGCCATCAACTTCGGCGCGTCCGCGGTGTTCTGCAACATCAACGACATGCTGAGCATGGATCCCGGCGATCTGGAGCGCTGCATCACCCCCCGCACCAAGGCCATTATGGTGGTCCACTACTTCGCCTATCCCGCCGACATGGATCCCATCATGGAGATCGCCCGGCGGCACGGCCTGAAGGTCATCGAGGACGTGTCCCACGCCCAGGGCGGTCTCTACAAGGGCAAAAAGCTGGGCACCTTCGGCGACGTGGCCGCCATGTCCCTCATGAGCACCAAATCCCTGGCCTGCGGCGAGCTGGGCGTGCTGGTGACGGACGACCGGCATATCTACGAGCGGGCCATGGCCTTCGGGCACTACGAGCGCAACAACGGAAACTACATCACCGAATCCGACGAGCTGAAGGACTACTTTCACATCGCGCTGGGTGGGGCAAAGGGACGGGCCAATCAGGTCTGCACCGCCATCGCCCGGGATCAGCTGAAGCACTACGACGAGCGCTGCGTGAAGATCCGGGAGGCCATGAACTACTTCTGGGATCAGCTGGACGGCCTGCCGGGGATCAAGCCCCTGCGGGTGGACGAATCCACGGGCTCCAACATGGCTGGGTGGTACGAGCCCCACTGCGCCTACTTCCCCGATCAGCTCCACGGGCTGTCCGTGAAGCGGTTCGCCGAGGCGGTGCGGGCGGAGAACGGCGGCTTTTGCTACGAGGGCGGGAACTTCTGCCTCCATACCCATCCCTTCTTCAAGACCTTCGACCTGACCCACAAGGGCACCCCCTCGCGCATCGCCTACGACGACCGGGACGTGCGCGAGGACGACCACCTCTGCGACCCGTCCCTCGAGAAGTACTGCTTCTCCGCGCCCCGGTTCAACTATCTGGACAAGGAGATCATCGGCCTCTACGCCGCCGGGTACCGCAAGGTCATCGAAAACCACATGCAGCTTCTGGAAAACGACCGCAAGGAAGCCCAGGGCGGCCGCTGGTACGGCTCGGAAAACCAGTGACGGGAGGACGGCATGTTCAAGATCGACGCGCACAACCACCCCGACTATCACGGCTATAATTTCGAGCGGCATATCGCCGACATGGACGAAAAGGGCATCGCGAAAACCTGGCTCCTCACCTGGGAATGCCCCGCCGGGGAGTACGACCCGAACACCATCTGGGCCTTCGCCACCGCCATGGGGGACCGGGACTATCCCGCCCCGCTGCGCCTCTGCTGGTCCTATAAGGAAAGGGCTCCGGAGCGGTTCATTCTCGGCTACTGCCCGGATCCCCGCCGCCCGGACGCCGTGCAGAAAATGAAGGCCGCTGTCCGGACCTACGGGGTGCAGGTCTGCGGGGAGCTGAAGCTGCGGATGATGTATGACAATCCGGATGCCCTGGACCTCTATCGGTACTGCGGCGAGGAGGGCATTCCCGTTACCATGCACTTCGACAACGCCGGGGCCCAGACCACGGGGGCGGAATTCCCCAGGCGGCACTGGTGGTACGGCGGCGACATCGACACGCTGGAGCGGGTGCTGAGGCTCTGCCCCCAGACCAATTTCCTCGGACACGCGCCGGGCTTCTGGTGCCATATCTCCGCCGACCGGCTGGGGGAGAGCCAGGCCTATCCGAAAGGTCCCGTTGTGCCCGGGGGACGGATCGAGGAGCTTTTGGACAAATACCCGAACCTGTATTGTGACTGCTCCGCCGGCTCCTGCCGCATCGCCCTGACCCGGGATCCCGCCTATACGAAAAAGCTGATCCTGGCCCACCCGGACCGCTTCGTCTACGCCCGGGACTATTTCGACAACGAGCTCTCCCCCTTCATCGACAGCCTCGGCCTGCCGGAGGAGATCCTCGAGGCCTTCTACCACGGCAGCGCCGAACGCCTCGTGGCGACGGTGAAGCAGTAAAGACAAAGCATTTCCATCTTTTCCCCGGAGGTCATGGATCCCATGAGCGCAAGCCGTACATCCCCTGACAGAATCGAGGTCCGGGGAGCGAAAGTACACAACCTGAAAAACGTCGACGTCGATATTCCCCTCAACCGCATCGTGGGGATCGCCGGGGTGTCCGGTTCCGGGAAATCCTCCCTGGCGCTGGGTGTTCTTTACGCGGAGGGCTCCCGGCGGTATCTGGAGTCCCTTTCCACCTACACCCGGCGGCGGATGACCCAGGCGGCCAAAGCCCAGGTGGACGACGTGCGGTACGTGCCCGCCGCTCTGGCCCTGCGGCAGAGACCCGGCGTCCCCGGGATCCGCTCCACCTTCGGCACCTCCACGGAGCTGCTGAACAGCCTGCGCCTCATGTTCTCCCGCCTGTCGGTCTATCCCTGCCCGAACGGCCATCCCGTGGGGCCCACCATGGATTTTGCCGCGGAGAAGGAGGTGCGCTGTCCCGTCTGCGGGGAGGCCGTCCCCGTCATCGGCGCGGAGGAGCTGGCTTTCAACAGCACCGGGGCGTGCAGGCGCTGCGGCGGCGTGGGGACCGTGCGGACCGTCAACCGGGCCAGCCTGATCCCGGACGAGAGCCTCACCGTCGACGAAGGCGCGGTGGCTCCCTGGAACAGCCTCATGTGGTCCCTCATGACGGACGTCTGCCGGGCCATGGGCGTCCGCACCGACGTGCCCTTCCGGGATCTGACCGACGAAGAAAAAGAGATTGTCTACGACGGCCCCATGGTGAAGAAGCACATCTTCTACCGGCCGAAGAGCAAGGAGAGCGTTAGCGCCGGGGAGATGGACTTCACCTACTACAGCGCCACCGCAACCGTCCTCAACGCGCTGAACAAAGTCAAGGACGAAAAGGGCATGAAGCGGGTGGAGAAGTTCCTGAAGGAGGACGTCTGCCCGGACTGCGGCGGAACCCGGCTGTCGGAGCGGGCCAGATCCCTCAGTCTCCGGGGCGCGTCGCTGGATCAGGTCTGCACCCTGCCCCTCGGGGAGCTGATCGACTGGGTGAAGGGCGTTCCCGGATCCCTGCCGGAGGAAATGCGGCCCATGGCGGAGAGCATCTGCGAGGCATTTCTCAATACGGCGCGGCGGCTGGTGGATCTCGGGCTGTCCTATCTCTCCCCGGACCGGGCGACTTCCACCCTGTCCACGGGGGAGAGGCAGCGGACCCAGCTGGCCCGGGCGGTGCGGAACCGGACGACGGGGGTGCTCTATGTGCTGGACGAGCCCTCCATCGGCCTCCATCCGTCCAATCTGGAAGGGCTGACCGGGGTCATGGACGATCTGGCGGCGGACGGCAACACCATTGTGGTGGTGGATCACGACACCCAGGTGCTGGCCCACGCGGACTGGCTCATTGAGCTGGGACCGGAGGCGGGGGCGAAGGGCGGCCGGATCATCGCGGAGGGCACCGTGGAGGACATCACGGGGAATCCCGCCTCCATGATCGGTCCCTTCCTCGATCCGGGGCGGCGTTCGCTTCCGGCGGGACAGTGCGGCGGGGAGGAGCTCTTTGCCCTCGGGGAAATCCGCATGGAGACCGGGGAGATCCACACGGTGAAGCCACTGTCCGTCTCTTTCCCCAAGGGAAGGCTCACCGTCGTGACCGGGGTGTCCGGCTCTGGGAAGACCACCATGGTGCTGGAGAGTCTGGTGCCCGCCCTTGAGGCGAAGATTGCCGGGGGAAAGCTGCCGGAGCACGTGAAATCCCTCTCGGCGGAGGGCATCGGGCAGGTGAAGCTCATCGACGCCACCCCCATCGGAATCAACGTGCGCTCCACCGTGGCCACCTACGCCGACGTCCACGACGAGCTGCGCAAGGTTTACGCCAGAACGAAGGACGCGAAGGATAAGGGGTACGCCGCCGGGGACTTCTCCTACAACACGGGAAAGCTGCGCTGTCCGGTCTGCGACGGCACGGGGAGCGTCAGTCTGGACGTGCAGTTCCTGCCGGACGTGGACATCCCCTGCCCGGACTGCGGCGGCTCGCGGTACGCGCGGGAGGCCTGGGGTGTGAGGCGGCCCCGGGGAGAGGCATCCGGGCTGTCCCTGCCGGAGCTGATGGCCCTGAGCGTGGACGAGGCCATGGAGGCATGCGGGGATCTGAAAAACGTGCGGGCCCGGCTGCAGACGCTCCATGACCTGGGCTTGGGCTATCTGACCCTGGGAGAGGAGACTCCGGGATTGTCCGGCGGGGAGGCGCAGCGGCTGAAGCTGGCGGAGGAGATGGGAAGGGGGCAGGAGGACGCCGTCTTCGTGTTCGACGAGCCCACCATCGGCCTCCATCCCCTGGACGTGGAGACGCTCATGAAGGTGTTCCGCCGCCTGATCGCGCAGGGCGCCACGGTCATCGTCATCGAGCACGATCTGGACGTGATCCGGAGCGCGGACTACATCGTGGACATGGGCCCCGGCGGCGGAAAGGAAGGCGGCCGGATCGCGGCGTCCGGAACCCCGGCCGAGATCCGGGAATCCCCCGCCAGCATCACGGGGCGGTATATCTGAGGCGGTAAAGGCTTTTTCTCGGGAGGTGCGCCATGACGGTCTGGAATCCCTGGCACGGGTGCCGCAAAATCAGCGAGGGCTGCGTCAACTGCTATATGTTCCGCCGGGACGCGGAGGTGGGGCGGGTCAGCACCGTCGTGCAGAAAACCGCGGATTTCCATGCCCTGACCAGAAAAAAACGGGACGGGTCTTATGCCGTTCCGTCCGGGGAAACCGTCTTCGCCTGCATGACCTCTGATTTCTTCGCGGAGGAGGCGGATCTCTGGCGGCCGCAGATCTGGGACATGATCCGGGAGCGGCGCGATCTCTCCGTCCACATCATTACCAAGCGGATCGGGCGGTTTCGTGAAGGTCTGCCCGAGGACTGGGACGGCGGCTGGGACCACGTGACCCTCTGCGCCACCTGCGAGAATCAGCGGCGTGCCGACGAGCGCCTGCCCATCCTCTTGAACCTGCCCCTGCGGCACCGGGAGATCATCTGCGAGCCCATGCTGGAGGGGATCGGCATCCGTCCGTATCTGGCGGAGGGAAAAATCGAGCGGGTGACATGCGGCGGGGAATCCGGGGAGGGAGCCCGGGAATGCCGGTACGAGTGGATCCTCGACATGCGGGAGCAGTGCCGGGAGGCCGGGGTGCCCTTCACCTTCAAGCAGACCGGGGCCAATTTCGTTAAGGACGGCCGCCGCTTTGCCATTCCCCGGAGACTCCAGATGGAACAGGCGAGAAAGGCGGGGATCAATCTGCCATGACCGACGACGCGAAATGGGACCGCCGTCTGGGGATCCGCACGACCGGACGGGACGCCGCCGCCGAGGACGCCCACCACCGGGCCTATGAGCCCACGCCCTACGCCGTGCTGGAGCGGCTGGCGGCAAGCGGATGGATCGGGCCGGACAATCTCCTTGCGGACTACGGCTGCGGGAAGGGGCGGGTAGGCCTGTTCCTCAGCCGGGAGACGGGGTGCGGAAGCATCGGCATCGACTTCAATCCGTCTCTTGTCGCCGATGCGGAGGAAAACCGGCGGTCCATGGCGGGGCGGGCGGACGCGGTCTTTATCACGGAGGCCGCCGAGAAATGGGACGTTCCCCCGGACGCCGACCGGTTTTATTTCTTCAATCCCTTCTCCGCCGGGGTATTGCAGTCCGTTCTCGCCCGGATCCTCGCGTCGGTGTACGAGAATCCCCGGCCGGTTCTTTTGCTGTTCTACTATCCCTCGGAGGATTACGTCAGTCTGCTGACCCATGCGGACGAGCTGATCCCCGCCGGAGAGCTGGACTGCCGGGACCTCTTCCCCGGAGACGGCCGGGAGCGGGTTCTGGCGTTCGGATGCGGGTATGCCATGCCGTAAAGGCTTCGCCTGAATTTTAGGAAAAGAGACCGCAGTCTGCGGAGAAGGAGGGTATGCGTATGGTGCTGAAGCTGCTGCCGTGGGATCTGACCGTGTGTCAGCCGGAGTCCATGGGGGACATCGATTTTGGCGCGGAGCTTGTTTTCGTCGGGAAAACGGACGGGGAGCTGTCCCTGGTCTGCCCGACGGAGAACTGTCCGGCGCGGACCTCTGCCCGGGAGGACGGCTGGCGGGGGATGCGGATCGAGGGGGTGCTGGACTTCTCCCTCATCGGGATCTTATCCAAGCTGTCCGGGGTGCTGGCGGAGGCGGGCGTGGGCATCTTCGCTGTGTCCACCTACAACACGGACTACATCCTCGTAAAGGCGGAGCAGCTGGCATGTGCGCAGTCGGCCCTCACGGCGGCGGGATATGTCTTTATAAATGAGACAGCGGACTGAACACGGATTGTAGGACACGCGGATGCGGAAGCTCCTGACGGGCCGGGCTTTCAGACACCGGATGCCGATTCCGGAGACCGTCTGCCTGTCGGCGGAAGAATACCTTAACGGGAGAATATTATGGAATGGTTCTGGATCCTCGCGGCGGCGGCGGGGGCGGGGATCGGCACGGGGCTGGCGGGACTCTCTGCGGCCACGGTCATGGTGCCGGTGCTCATCGTGCTCTGCCCCTCCTTCGCGGGAGAAACCGGGGCGTATCAGGCGACGGCCATTGCCCTGGCGTCGGATATCCTGGGCTCCGCCGCGGCCGCCGTCACCTACGCCCGCCACGGGAACCTCGATATGAAGCGGGGCTCCGTCATGGCGGCCTGCATTTTGACCATGTGCGCGGTCGGGAGCTGGGCGGCCTATCTGGCGGGGAACGTGGTGCTGGGCGGCTTCTCCCTGTTTCTGACCTTCTGCATCGGGATCCGGTTTCTGGTGAAGCCCGACGCCTCCCGGAGGAATTTCGGTGAGGACGGGGCGCGGGCAGGAGGCCTCGGATGGCGGGGGATCGCCGTTTCCCTGTTCTTCGGGCTGACCATCGGCTTCGGCACGGGCTTTGTCGGCACCGGCGGGGGCATGATGATGCTGATCGTCTTCACGGTCTTTCTGGGCATGGGGCTCAAGGAGGCGGTGGGTACGAGCACCTGCATCATGACCTTCACCGCCCTCATCGCGTCCGCCGCGCACATCCTGATCCACCCGGCCATCCTCCTCGAAAAATGGGACGTGATGCTGGTCTCCATCGTGACGGCCACGGTGTTTTCCCTGCTGTCCGCCCGCTTCGCCAACCGGGTACCCGGCCGGGTCGTGGGGCTGACGGCGGGGGTCTGCCTGACGCTTCTCGGCGGGGCCATGATTATCCTGCAGTACCGGGATTTCTTCGCGTCGCGGGCGGTCGCGGATCTCGCGCGGGGCACCCTTCTGACCCTGGGGCGGTATGCGGTTTACATCGGATCCCTGGCGGCGGGTCTGATCCTTCTCTACTTCCTCTTCCGGATCCCGAAGGACGTCTTCCGGAAGCTGCTCCACGTGGCGGCCTTCACCTCCTCCATTTTCATCGTGCTGCGGGGGGAGGGATGGCTCGCGGAGACCTTGACGCTGGCGCTCTTCGCCCTCATCGTCTGGCCGATCCTCGCGCTGGCGGAGCGGTGGCGGGGCTACGGCGCGCTGTTCGTCGAAAAAAAGCCCGGGGAGGTGAAGAACAGCCTGCTGCTCCTTTTCCTCTCCCAGGCCGCGCTCTGTGCTCTCGCCTGCGGATTTTTGAAAAAGCCCTGGATCCTCATTGCCGCCACGGCCTCCTGGGGACTGGGGGACATCGCGGCGGCGTGGGTGGGCCGGCCTCTCGGGAAACACAAGATCAGATTGCGCTTCGCTGACCCGGCGAAATCCTGGGAGGGGAGCGCGGCCATGGCGGCTGTGTCCTTCACCGCGTGCCTGGTCTCCCTGCTTCTTTTGTCGGTCTGCCCGCTCCCGAAGGCGCTGCTGTGGTCCGCACTCACCGGGATCGTGTCGTCCGCTGCGGAGATGTGCAGCCGGGACGGATGGGACGCGGTGACGGTGCCCGCCGCGGACGCACTGGTGCTGTGGATTCTGTCGCTGCTTTACTAAACTGTGTTCACACAAAACCGGCAAAAATGTCATTATGACATGACTTTCGAGGCAGTCATAATCGCGGAATAGAGCGTTTTGTTTCATCTGTCCTCCATCGCGGCCTGTGTAATGCGCGTTTCGATCGCTGTTTGCGTCAGCCTCCCCACTCAAATTTCATTTGAGTGAGCAGAGCAAACCGATGAACTTCGTCCCTGACGGAGTTCATTGCATGTTTCAGCTGACGCAGCGGGGTCCGCCGGAGTTGCGGAGCAACTCCCGAAGAATGCAGAGCATTCTTCAGGTGAGGACATGGGATATAAGATCGGTTTTTGATATAGGCATGAGAGGATAAGTTATGCTCCCCGTCCCGCGCAGGGACATAAAATAATTTGGAAACGCGAAGCGTTTCCTGCCTTAAAGGAGATCAGCCATGAAGAGAAGAGCGGAAAGCGCGTTCGGCCTGCATTTCGACTTTCACGCCAATCCCGCCACGGGGGCCGTTATCGGGGCAACCCTGAGGGAAGAGGACATCCGGGAAATCTGCCGGGAAATCAGGCCCGACTTCATCCAGGTGGACTGCAAGGGGCATCCGGGCTGGGCGTCCTACCCCACGGCTCTGGAAAATCCCATGCCGGCCTTCGCCATGGACACGCTGGCCCTGTGGCGCAGGGTCACGAAGGAGGAGGGGGTGGCCCTCTACCTCCATTATTCCGGCGTCATCGACCGGCGGTTCTGCGCGCATCATCCCGAGGAGGCGATCATGAATCCGGACGGAAACCGGTCCGATTCGGTCACTCGTGTGGCGGGACATTACGCCGATATGCTCCTGATCCCCCAGCTGAAGGAGCTGGCCGGGAAGTACGGCGCGGACGGCGTCTGGGTGGACGGCGAATGCTGGGGGACCGCCCTGGACTACGATCCCGCAACCGTGGCCGCTTTTGAAAAGGAGTGTGGGATCGATCTCGGCGGGGAAATGCCCGTGAAGCCGGGGGATCCGTGGTTCGAGGAATACCGGGAGTTCTGCCGGGAGCTGTTCAGGCGGTACGTGCGGTACTACGTGGACGAGGTGCACCGGGAGTATCCCGATTTCCAGATCGCCTCCAACTGGGCCTACACCGACCACATGCCGGAGCCCGTCACGGCGAACGTGGACTTCCTCTCCGGCGACTTCAATCCGGGCAACTCCTTCAACGTGGCCAGATACGCGGGCCGCGCCATCGCCCAGCAGAACATGACCTGGGACCTCATGGCCTGGAACTTCCGCTCCGGACACGGCGCACTGAAGCTGTCCGGCGTGCCGAAGCATCCCGTGCAGATCATGCAGGAGGCCGCGGCGGTGCTGTCCCTGGGCGGAGGATTCCAGAACTACATCACCCAGTATCCCGACGGCTCCCCCCGCATGGAGCAGATCCGGCGCATGAAGGAAGTGGGCGCCTTCGTCCGGGCCAGGGAACCCTACTGCTTCCGGGGCAAGGCGGAGCACAACGCGGTGATCCTGCTCTCCACCCACGACCGAGCTCTGGAGCACGGCAATCTGTGGGGGCGCACGGGATATGAGCGCACGGTGGGGCTGACGGCGCTGATGTGCGACGCGGGGCAGCCCGTGGAGATCGCCTGCGAGCACACCCTCCGGGGACGCTGCGGGGACTACGGTCTCATCGCCGTGCCGGAGCTGAAATACGGGCTGGAGGACGATATGAAGGCGGAGCTTCTGGCCTACGCGGAGAACGGCGGCAGTCTGCTTCTGACCGGGCCCTTCACCTGCCGGTATTTCGCGGAGGACCTGCCGGGCGTCACGGTGGACGAATCGGAGCAGGAGGGACGCCAGCGCTGGCTCACGGTGGACGGCGAATTCACCGGCATTCTGAAGGACGCCCACGCCGTTAACGCGGAGGGTGCTGAGACGGTGGGCCGGATCGGGGACGCGGAACGGGAGACGAACCTGCCGGGCGCGGTGATCCTCCCTTACGGAAAGGGAAAAATCGCCATGATCGCCGCCGACATCGGGACTCAGTACGGCGCCTGCGTCCAGTACATCCACCGGGATCTGATCCGGGCTCTGGCGGAAAAGCTGTACGCGCCCACCGTGAAGATCGAGGGGACCCTCGGCATGCTGGAATGCGGGATCCTGAAAAAAGACGGAAAGCGCTTCGTGCAGCTGGTGAACGCCAACGGTTCCCACGCCTCCGCCGAATGTGCCACGGAGGACTTCATCCCGCCGGTGCTGGACACGGTTCTGACCGTCGCCGCGGATAAAAGACCCGCCGCCCTGATCCTGCGGCCCGAGGGAAGGGAACTGGATTTCACCTGGGCCGACGGGAAAATCACCGTCTCCGTCCCGCGGATCGAGCTGTTTGAGATCATAGAGATCGTGGAATAAAAGAAAAGCTCCGTGTCCCCCCGTCCGCCGTGCCTGAACGGACCCGCTCCGGCACGGCGGCTTCGATTCATTTCTTCCTCGTCGCTTCCTCCATGGGGAGGCCCGTGGAATAGTCCAGCTGGCGGTATTCGCCTGGGTCGCTGTCACGCTGGCGGGTGAAGCCGTCTACGTCCCAGGAGGGCGTTTTGTCCCCGCGCCAGGGGCGGCAGATCCACTGATACCCCCGGAAGGGATCCTGGGTCCGGTTCATCCAGTCCGTCAGCTCGTCGTACAGGGCGTTTCTCTGCTCCGCCACGGACGGGTCGCCGATGCGGTTGTTCAGGTCCCAGGGATCCGAGGCTGTGACGTAGAACTCGTCCGTGTCCAGCAGGTGGAGGGCCAGCTTGTATTCGTCCGTGACCGCGGCGCGCATGGGCTGAAATCCGCCGAAGCCGTCGTGGTCGATCTCGTACCGGGCGAACTCGATGTGGGCAGCCCGTCCCGTGGGCAGGGAGGGATCGGCGATCTGGGGCAGCAGGCTCTTCCCCTCGAACATCACCGGCCGGGGCAGACCGAAGCAGTCGAGTACCGTGGCGGGCAGATCGATGTGGGAGACCACGTGGGCGTAGCGGGATCCCGGCGTGACCTCCGGTCCCTCGAAGAGCAGGGGCACCCGGGCGATCTCGTCGTACACCGCCGGTCCCTTGGCGTAGAGGCCGTGGGCGTGGGCGGCGTCCCCGTGGTCCGAGGTGAACATCCGCACGGATTCCGGCACCTCAGCCCGGGCAAAATCCAGGATCCGGCCGATCTCTGAGTCGATCCAGCTCTGGCATCCCGCCAGCCGGGGCCAGATGCCCGGGGAGCGCTTCGCCGGATCCAGCCCGCCCGCCTTTTTCGCCCAGATCCGCTGGTATTCCGGCTTCCCCGTGAGATCATCCGTCGCGGAGGGCGTGTTTCCGCCGAGAGGCCCCTTGTACATATGGGCGTAGGGCTCGGGGCAGAGGGAGGGGTCGTGGGGCTCGTCGTAGGAGACCACCAGGAAGAAATCCTCGTTCCTATGCTCCCGGATGAAGGAGAGGGCCCGCTCCGTCACCCGGTGGCCGTAGAGGAAGTCCGGGGACAGGTCTTTGTCGCTGTTCGCCGCCTTCCTGGAGAAGAGCCGCTCCTCGTCCGTCAGCTCGTCCAGGTAGCACTTCATGTCGTACCAGTACGCGGGGTCCCAGCCGGGGGGACAGACGCCGTTTCCGAAATAGTCCCCGCCGTCCAGATGCCACTTGCCGATGTAGCCGCACCGGACACCCGCCGCCGTCAGCCGCTCTCCCATGGTCTTCACGTCCGCGCCGAGGGGCATGCAGTTGCCCCAGCTGCCGTTGGAATGGGGAAAGAGGCCGGTGAACAGGGCGCTCCGGGCGGGGCCGCAGACGGGCTGGGTGGTGTAGACCCGCTCGAACCGCATGCCCGCCTCCGCCATGGAGTCGATGGAGGGCGTGCGGATCCCGGAGCCGTAGCACCCCACCATGTCCGCGCCGGTGGTGTCGGTCATGATCCAGATGAATTGTTTTTTAGGCATAGAGGAAGCCTCCTTTGTCCGTTTGGTCCATCCTACCAGACAACGGGGCCGCTGTCAAGGGCGAGGTGGTAAAAATACCCGTTTTTTCGGCGTATGGACTGCCGCCTTGGGCGAAAGTTCACAGAATATCCACATCATCGGAGACGGTTCGTATTATAATAAAACCAAACTAATCATTGAAAAAATCGAGGATCACCCATGAAACGGCTGATTTCCATTCTGCTTCTTCTGGCCATGCTGGCGGGGAGCGCCGTCTCCTGCTCGGAGAAGCCCGCCGGGGAAGGTCCCGACGCCGCGTCCGAAACGCCGACTGCGGAAAACGAGCCGGCCGCCGTCCCCGAGGAGGAGGAGACCGAGCTGTCCGTCCTGCCCGTGTCATACGACGCCTCCCGGTCCGAGTATATCGGCACGCTGCTGGAGGCCATGGCGTTTTACACGCAGAAGAACATCGTGCCCGAATACATCGAGACGCTGGTGAAGACCAAGTACGCGAGAGACGCGGAATCCGCCGAGATGTTCTCGATCGCCTTTGACGGCATTTACTTCGACTTCGGCATCAACGCCTGGCAGGAGCAGGTGGCGGCCAAGCTTTTGAAGGGCTCCTTCGTGGGTCTCGCCGGCAATTTCGGCTCCGTCCTCCAGACCATGCAGAAGAGCGTGGACGCCGAGATCAAGCGGCTCATCAAGCAGATCGACAAAGCGGGGTAAGGCTGAGCTATACTTCCTGGAGGTGAAAATCATGAAACGGTTTATTCTGATTCTGCTGGCGGCGGCGCTGGTCCTCGGGGGGACGGTGAGCTGCTCCGAGAAGCCGGGGGACGACGGGGGGAGCGCGGTCAATCCTGAGGCATCCGCCGACGCGGCAGGGGGAGAGGCAGCCCCGGAGCCCGAGCCGGATCCCTACGACTACGCCCGGGAGAAATTCGACGCTGTGGCTCAGGCGGATTTTGACGGGGCGGACTTCGGCATCACGTCCCAGGCGGCCACCGGCAACTCCGAGAAGGAGCTCTGGGTGGAGGAGCTGACCGGGGACGTGGTGAACGACGCGGTGTACAACCGGAACCTCTCGGTGAACTCCCGCTTCAACTGCAACATCACCCTGACGCCGGGGGACGTGAACTCCATCGTCCGGCAGGCCGTGACCTCCGGGGATTCCTCCTACAAGCTGGCCTTCCCCAACATGGCCACCGCCGCCTCCATAGCGCAGCAGGGCTACCTCATGGACTACATGAAGCTGGACAATCTGAACCTCACCGAGGCCTGGTGGGATCAGGGGACGCTGGCCATGCAGATCGAGGGCAAGGTGTTCTTCATGAACGGGGACATCAATTATCTGGACAACGACGTCACCTACATCCAGCTCTTCAACAAGCAGCTCATTGCGGACGTGGGGCTGGACGTGCCCTATGATCTGGTGCGGGAGGGGAAGTGGACCATCGACAAGTTCCGCTCCATGTGCATGAACGTGACGGCCGATCTGGACGGCGACGGCTCCTACACCGACCGGGACCGCTATGGCTACGTCACCACGAACGAGGGTCCCTGCACCTTCTTCTACGGCTCCGGCCTGACCCTGGTCAGCTACGACGCGGACGGCCATCCGGTCATCGACATCGACATGGACAAGACCGTGGCGGCGCTGGAGAAGGTGGTGCGGATCGTATCGGAGGACAACATCACCCGCATCCCTTCCGACGTGGGCACGGGCAAGGCCATGTTCATGGAGGACCGGGTCCTGTTCTACGGCGAGGTGCTGAGCTACATCGTCAACGTCCGGGACATGGAGACGGCCTTCGGGGTGCTGCCCATTCCGAAATACAACGAGGCGCAGGAGAAGTACTACACCTACTGCAACGCCATTGCCTCCACGGCCTGCGTGCCCGTATCCGTGGACGACGTCTCCATGGTGACGGCGGTGCTGGAGGGCATGGCGATCCAGTCCTACATTCAGGTGACGCCGGCCTACTACGACATCGCCCTCACCCGGAAGTACGCAAGGGACAACGAGTCCTCGGAGATGCTGGACATCGCGCTGGCCTATCGGGTTTACGACATCGGGCGGTTCTTCTCCCAGCTGGGCATCGGGGACATCTTCCAGCGTCTGGCGGCGTCCGGCTCCACGGATTTCGCCTCCTCTTTCGCCAAAGTGGAGAAGTCGGCCAATAAGATGCTGGGAAAGCTCATCAAGGATTTTTCAGCTATTGAATGATCCCGTGCGGCGGGAACGAAACGGAATAAGGAACGCCGGGGATCCTCGAGGGGACCTTCCGGCGTTCGGTCTGAAAGGAGAGGGAGCGATATGCAGTATACGGAACTATGGCAGAAACTGCTGAAAAACAGGACGGCGGAGGACGTGCGGGCGGTATTCGGATGCTGTCCCCCCGTCGCGGCGGTGATCGGGCTGGACGGAAATCCGGAGGCGAGACCGGTATCTCCGAAGTCCGGGGAAGGAGACGCGCTGTTTTTTGAGGCGGCGCGGAGCACCCGGCTTTACGCCGAGCTGAGTACTCGCCCGGGGATCAGCCTTCTCTGCCGGGATCCGGAGGGGGACGCCTTCCTCAGAATCGGGGCGAAGGTCATTTTCGCGGAGGACGAGGAGGCGGACCGGGCGGGGATTGCCGTATTCTTCCTGACGGGGGCGGAGGCCGAGCTGACCGTCGAAGGAGAAGAGAAGCGGTTCGTTCTGCCGGATCCTGCCGGGGTTCTGAGGGGGATCACCATCCGGAAGAAGACGGAGCTCAGGGACCGGCTGTCGAAGATCCTTTTGCGGCGGGAGGAGGGCGGCCCCGGGTCCGTTTCGGAGGATCCCTTCACGGTGAAGCTCTGCGACGGGGCGCTGTTCCTGTTCGCGGAGGAGGCGAAGAAGCTCTGGCCACGGATGGACGTGCAGCCCATGGAGCGCTCGTCCGTCTATGAAACCTGGGATGAGCGGGAGAGCTTTGTCCGTCTGGCGAAGCGGCTGATCGGAAACGCGGTGATCGCCAAGCCGGAGGACATGACCTACTGGCTGAACCCGGAGACGCTGACGGAGCTGTATAAGGGGAGTCTATGAGCGCGGTACCCTGACAGATAAAGAGACCGGCGCATTTCTTCGATTCCTGAAGGAAATGCGCCG
>CACWLT010000026.1 GCA_902761695.1 uncultured Ruminococcus sp. | reverse complement strand
TCAGCCGGGGACGCGGGTCTATCTGACGCTGGAGGACATCAATGACTTCGCCGTGGTGACCTTCCGCAACGTCTCAAAGGATCCGCTGAACAAGACGCCGGAGGAGCTGATGGAGCGGTTTGTCCGGGGAGACGCCAGCCGCAGCAGCGCCACGGAGGGCAACGGCCTCGGCCTCTCCATCGCCGGGAGCCTGACGGAGCTGCAGGGCGGCGCACTGACCATCTCCATCGACGGGGACCTCTTCAAGGCGGTGCTCCACTTCCCGAAGATTAAGCCCGAACAGGCGGCGGGAAACTTGAATCCTCCGGCGCTGAACGCGTAAACGCAGGAAAAGCCCTCGCGCTTCCCTTTTCATGGGAGGGCGGGGGCTTTTTTCACGGGATCCCGGCGAAGGGGTTCCTCATGTTCACATTTTCCCCCTTGCTTTCGGCGGACGGGGGAGGCTATAATGCAGGCAGCAACCCGAAAAGGGACGGAGGAGGGATCCACATGGTCAGTCAGGAGGAACGGAACGGGCTGGAAAAGCTCTACGAAGGACGGACGGTTTATCACGGCGAGCTGCACGACCACTCGCAGAGCGGCGGAACCAGCGACGGGAAATGCCCGCTCGAGGAATGGCCGGAGAAGATGCGGGCGCTTCAGATGGACTTCGCCGCGATCCTCGACCACAGGCAGGTGCGCCACATGTATCAGCCGGTGTGGGAGGACGGGCTTTTCATCCCCGGCACGGAGCCCGGCACCCGCATCACGGACAGCGGCGCGGAGAACAAATCCATGCACTACAACATCCTGCTGCGGGAGCGGGACGATCTGGCGAAGCTGCTGGACCGGTTCCCGGAATACGAATTCACCGGCGGGATCGAGGGGCACTTCGTCTATCCGTCCTTCACCCGGGAGCGGTTCTGCGCCCTCATTGACGCGGTTCTCGGCATGGGCGGGTTCTTCGTCCATCCCCACCCGAAGCAGCTGATGCAGTCGGAGAATCCGGCGGACTACTGGTTCCGGGACGGCATGGGCATCGAGGTCTTCTACATCATGCTCGCGCTGGGAAAGAAGATCTACGCCACGGCGGGATGCGACCTGCACGCGGAGCCCCACGACACCGCCCTGACGACGCTCTACGCCGGGGCGCGGTCCGCGAAGGCCTATCTGCCTCATCTGGCGGCCGGGGACTTTGTCTGCGGGCCGGTGGGGATCCGGATGGCCGTGGGGGAAACGCGGATGGGCGGAACCTGCTCCTTCGGCGACAAGCGGCTGGTGATCTCCGTCGGGGATTTTCACCGGAGCGTGAAGGACCCTGCTCACAAATACCGGGCGGACGTTCTGAACGAATCGGGCGTCGTCACGAGCTTTCCGGTGGATCCCCGGGAGTACGCCTGGTTCTCCATGGACGCCGGGGACTGCGCCTTTTATCGGGCAGAGGTATTCGACGAGACGAGGAATCTGCGCATCGCCGTGGGCAATCCGATCTGGAACGGCGGGGCGAAAACAGCGGCGGAGGCGTAACGCCGCAGAATCGAAGACCGGAGGGGTTCCGAGAGAGTTCCTCCGGTTATTCTTTATTTCGGAGAATTTCTCCCGATTTTGCTTATTGTCCTCCCGCCAGACTTGTGTTATAATGCGGACAGATCAAAGAAATCCGGATTTCAGAGATACTATCCGACAGCTCTCTTATAACGGGAGCGGAAAGAGGCAGTTCTATGGAGGAGAAGAAAACGAAGCTGGCGGAGAACCTGACGCAGTTCAGGAAAAAGGCCGGGGAAACCCAGCGGGATCTCGGGGAGTTCCTCGGGGTATCCGGCAAGACGGTGAGCAAATGGGAGGTCGGCGAGAGCGAGCCGGGGCTGGAGCAGGTCCTGACGCTGGCGAAGCACTACGGGGTATCCGCCGACACGCTGCTGGCCGGGACGTGGGACATCGAAGATCCCTATTCCGGGATGGGAAGCCGCGCCGCCGCACTCGCCTATTTCGCGGACTCGACGGGGAGAACCTTCACCTTCGCGACGGGGAGGCTGTATCCCACCGGCACGGATCCGGAAGGAGAGGAAGGGGAGCCCCTCGTCCCGCCGCTCTGCGTGAAATGGCACGGAAACCGGGGCGAGCGGACGGGCGTCACCACCTCGGAGATCTTCTCCCACGCGGTGTCCCACAGGCAGGCGGCCCTCTGCGTCACCCTCATGCAGAACGCGGACAACTACGGCTGGCTCGAACGGGACGCGGACAAGCTCTCGGCCTTCCTCTCCGCCCTGTCAAAGCCCGGCATGATGAAGCTGGTGCGGTACCTTCACACAAAGGGCGCGCCGGGGCGGATCAGCGCGGAATACGCGGCGGAGAAATGCGGGGCCACGGTCGAGGACGCGCGGGAGCTGCTGCGGATTCTGGCCGGGCCGGAGGAGACGGTGGTGTTCCCGGATGGGGAGCGGGCGGTGTTCGTCTTCACGGGAAAGCCGTATCTCATGACCGCGCTGACGGCCCTGCACGAGGAGATGATGCCGCAGAACGGATGCAACCTGCTGAACGGGGATTTCCATCCGGTCTTTCCCGGCGCGGTTTCTCCCGTGCTGACCGAAGGCGATCCGGATGATGACGAGGAGGTGTGACCATGGACTTCGGTGCGAATCTCAGGGAATACAGACAGAAGGCCGGACTGACCCAGGAAAAGCTGGCGCAGGCGCTTTCGGTGAGCATGCAGGCGGTGAGCCGGTGGGAGACCACGGACACCCTGCCCGACGCGGCCCTGCTCCCGGATCTGGCGGACGCGCTGGGGATCACCGTCGACGATCTCTTCGGCGGCACGTCCCGGCGGGATCTTCCCAGGATCGTGGCGCGGGAGCTGGACGAGAGCGGGATCCCCGACGTCACACGCACGGTCTACGAGCTGGTGGTGGCCGCGGTGAAATCCTCCTTCGGCGGAATCGAGGACGGGGAATGGTGGAAGCCGCGCTGGCCGGAGGACGGATACTGGAAGAAGGACTTTCCGGATTCCGATCCCCCGCCGGAGCAGATGGGGCAGTACATCTTCCGCACCGGGCATCAGCGGGCGTCGGACTGCGGCTGGATGGAGGTATTTGAATCGAAGCGGTTCCCCTTCGCCGCGATTCTCCCGGAGCCGGACGCGGAAGGGCTCGCGGAGCTTCTGACCGGAGAGGAGGCAGGGGCGATCTTCGACAGCCTGGGGGATCCCCTCGCCCGCCGCTGTCTGAATCTGTTATTGAAGAGCACGGACAAGGTCTGGACGGACGGAGCGCTGTTCGACGAGGCCGGCGTCCCCCGTGAGCGGCGGGAGGATGTGACGCGGAAGCTGGGGAACCTTCGCGGCGGAGGCGTCCGGGTATGGGAGGACCGGATCGACGAGGGCACGGTGACGCTGATCCGGTGCGAGGGCTCCACACTCCTTCCCCTGCTTCTCGCCTCGGCCTACGCCTGCTCGATCCGGCGGCACGGCTTCCGCAGCAGCGGGGGCAGCAGGAAAAAGCCGATCAGATAACGCAGGATTCATTTCTCCCCATAACGGGGCACGACAAAACCGGTCTCCGCATTCGTTCATTGAATCGCGGAAACCGGTTCTTTTTCAGTGCTTCAGGATTTCTCAGCCGAACAGCCGCTTGTAGATGTCGCTCATTTCGCCCCGGGAGATGACGTAGGGGGAATTGGTGTAGTTGCCCGCGCCGGACACCCGGTCGATGAGAGCCTCCCGCTCCTCCGGGCCGATGGAGAGGTGAATCCCGCTCTTTTCGGGGATCCGCTCGATCATCTCCTCCACGGTGGTCCCGAGGGCCTCGGCCAGCTTGTCGGTGCGGACGGTACCCGCGTCGGTCAGGCGGTTGTAGGTGAGGAAGGCTCCCTCGAAGATGGCGCAGGCCTCGCCGTGGGGGATGCCCCGGGTCAGGGTCAGGCTGTAGCCCAGGGGATGGGGAAAGCCCGTGCCCGTGTAGTCGATGGCGATCCCGGCGGCACATGCGGCATAGGAAAGACGCGCTCTGTCCTCTTTTGTCCATCCGGTGGATTTGTTCTGCCGGAAAAGGATGTCCCAGATCTCCCGGGCCGCGTAAAGAGCCGCCTCCTCGGATTCCGGGCAGGACTTCGGAGAGAGATAGGACTCCACGGCGTGGGCCAGGGCGTCAAGGGCGGTGGAAACGGTATATTTGTCCGACAGGGTCCCGGTATAGCGGGGATCCACGAAGGAGGCCTTCGGGTAGGCGGAGACGTGCTTGAAGGTCTTCTTTCTCGCGCCGCCGTCGATGGTCAGCACGGAATAGCGCACGGCCTCGCTCCCGGTCCCGGCGGTGGTGGGGACGGCGATGATCGGCAGGCAGGGATTGGTCCGCTTCGCGTCGTCAAAGATATCGTCCGGTCCGCAGTCCGGGTTGGCGGCATATCCGGCAATGGCCTTGCCCGCGTCAAGAGAGGAGCCTCCGCCGATGGCCACGACGAAATCGCAGCCCTCGTTCCGCATGAGCTCTCCGGCCTCATGGCAGAGGGGCGCGGGCGGATTCTCGGGGATGCGGTTAAAACGGATATAGGTGCAGCCCGCCGTCTCCAGGGCGGAGATGATATCAGCGGCGGCTCCGCACGCGTCCGCTCCGTGGGCTCCGGATACGATCAGGGCACGGTTCCCGGCCTCGCGGAACACCTCCGGATGGGCGGCGGCGCAGTTCTCCCCGGTATAGATCCGCACGGGCTTGTGTTTGGTAAAGTCCATCTGTTCCTCCGATGGGTTGAATCCCAGTATAAAACCGTCCCGTCATGGCGGAACGGCAGTTGATTTTCGGTCCGGATGTATTGTACCACACCGAATCGGAGGGGGCAATGGGTGTTTCGTGGATTTTTCCGCTCTCTCATGCGCCGGAACTGGCGGAAATCCACAACCTGAGGCAAAAAGGCAGCGGTTCGTTACAGCGTCCCGATCCCGCGGATCCGGTATTCCACGAAGGCGAAGCGGCGGCTGTCGGGGGACCAGCTGTTGACGTTGATCGTCCCCTGTCCTCCGAAGAGGGTACACACCGTGCGGGCATGGCTCCCGTCCGCGTCCATCAGGCAGAGGTCCACCCATTTGTGGGGCACGTGCTCGTGGGGCGCCACGTCCGAGGTCCGGTAGGCCAGATAAACCACCTGCCGCCCGTCCGGGGAGATATGGGGGAACCAGCAGTTGCGGTCCGTATCGAAGGTCATCTGCACGGGCTCCGATCCGTCGGCCCTCATGCACCAGACCTGCATGAGCCCGGAGCGCACGGAATTGAACCAGATGTACCTGCCGTCGGGGGAGTACTCGGGGCCGTCGCTTAAGCCGGGGGTGTCCGTGAGTCTCGTCTCCACGCCGCCCTCCGCCGGGATCGTGTAGATGTCGTATTCCCCGCCCCGCTCCGCGCAGTAGGCCAGGGTGCGCCCGTCCGGGGACCAGCCGTGCAGATAGGAGGGGCCGAGAGGGGTGAGCAGCCGGGGAACGCCGCCGCTGACGGGCATGACGTAGACCCGGGACCGCCCGTCCTCCCTTGTCCCGTGGCTGATGGCGATCTGCCGCCCGTCCGGGGAGAGCACATGGTCGTTGTTGCAGTTGTCCGCGAAGCCGGAATCGATCTCTTTCGACTCCCCCGAGCAGAGGTCGAAGCGCACCATGCGTCCGTGCCGGTTGAAATAAAGGGCCGCTCCGTCCTTCGACCAGTTGGGGGCCTCGATGAGGGTGTCAAACTCCGCCGCCGTGGTGACGGAGCCGTCCGCCGTGTCGTAGATCCGGAGAATGGATTCGTCCTCCCCTCTGTCCCAGGGATGGGTCTCGTAATAGGCTCTGTCCTTCATGGCGCTCCTCCGATCGTCGTTTTGTGTTTGATTCATTTTACCACAATCCCGATAAAAGCGCAACGGGCGGCGGAAAAAATCCGGTCATTCTGCACAGATTTCCCTTGACACGGCCCCGTTTTTTCACTACAATGAGGGCGGGGTAATCTCCATCACGCATGGCTTCGGCCGGGAGGACAGTATGCAGAACAAGCGGAACGAAATCGCGGCGGGCTTTCGGGATCCCGACCGGCGGTACGGCGTTTTTCAGATCATTCACGGCGGCGCGGCGGATCCCGGGAGAGCGGAATACTACGACCGCCGGGGCTTCGCGGGCATCGTCGGCAACATCCCCTACAACTGGGACTTTCCCGGGGACGAGGAAGGATGGAAGAGCACGGAGGCGGGCTTCCGGGAGTACATCCGCCGAGGCATGAAGACCTGGATCTACGACGAGAAGGGCTATCCCTCGGGGACGGCGGGGGGATACGTGACGGAGAACCACCCGGAATTCGTCGCGAAGGGTCTCTACTGCTACGACTACTGGCGGGTCATCGGCGGGCCGTCCCCATCCCGCTGGGCGAAGCCGGAACCCCCAACGGCGGCGAACCCCTGACCGACCGGGATCCCATCGACGTGACGGGATGCCTGAACGAAAACGGCGTCCTCTACATCGACGTTCCGGCGGGGCGGTACTGGCTCTTCATGATGTGCACCCGGCGGCTCTTCGACGGCACCCATGCCACGGAGAGCTACAGCGAGCCCCGGAACTACATCAGCCTCTCGGACAAAGCGGCGGCCGAGGCTTTTATAAACTGCACCCACGAGAACTACAAAAAAATCCTTTCGGATGAGTTCGGCCGGGGGATCCTCGCCATGTTCACGGACGAGCCCTCCCTGATCTCCTGGAACATCCGGAACGGGGTCTTCCCCATCCTCCCCTGGCTGGACAGCTATCCGGCGGACTTTGAGAAAAGGTACGGCTATCCCATGGAATACGCCTGTGCGGCCGTGGTCATCGGCAGGGGGCGGGACGTGGTCCGGCGGCGGTGCGACTTCTGGGATTTCATCGCCGACACGGTGGCCGAGGGGTATTTCGGGACCATCCGCTCGTGGTGCCGGGAGAACGGGCTGAAATCCTCCGGTCACATGCTGGAGGAGGAGAGGCTCCAGGCCCACATCATCAACTACGGCTCTTTCTTCCGGGCGGCGCGGCAGTTCGACTGGCCCGGCATCGATCAGCTGCAGACGGAGACCGGCGCGCTCATGTACGAGGGCTCCATCCCCATCGCCCGGTTCCTCGCCTCCTTCGCCGATCTGAACGGGGAGCGGGAGGTCTTCACGGAGTTCTCGGACCACAGCGTCATAGAGCGCGGGGAGGTGGCTCCCATCTCCTGCTACTACGGTTCCGTCAACTGGCATCTGGCCATGGGGGTCAACAACTTCACCAGCTACTATTCCTGGGCCGGGATCGACGACGAGGCCTGCCGGGAATTCAACCGCTACACGGCCCGGTCCGGATGGCTCCTGCGGCAGGGAAAGCGGGACAGCCGTGCGGCGGTGTTCTATCCCGAGGCCGCTATGTGGTCCGCCTACACGCCCTCCACGAATCCCCGGGCCGTGGACCGCTCATCGGAGATCGCCGCGCTGGATTATGCTTTTCCCCGGGCCATGTGGTCCCTTCTGAAAGCGCAGATCGACGAGGACTGCGTCGACCGGCGGATCCTGGCGGAGGCGGAGGTGAAGGACGGAAGGCTTTGCTGGGGAGACCGCGCCTGGGCCGTGATTCTGCTGCCCCACGCCCGGGTCATGGAGACGGATGCCATGAAAAAGCTCCTCGAGGCGGAGGAGGGAGGGGTGACGGTGCTCTTTCTCGACACGCCGCCCGTCCTCTGCCGGGAGACGGGGGAGCCCTCCCCGGAGACGGAGGAAATCGCCCGTCGGGTGGAGAGCGGCCGCATGAGCCTCTGCTCCGCCGAAGAGCTTCCCTCCGCGCTTCCCGGTCTGCTCCCCGGCGACGCCCGCAGCATCCGGGTGACGGCGGACGAGGGGGCCGATCCCGCCATGCTTCTCTCCCACGTGCGGATCACGGAGGAGGGGCTGCGCATCGTCTATCTCGCCAACATGGCGGAGGCGGACTTCACGGGAACGCTGGAAGTTCCGGGGCGCTGGTCCGAGGTTCTCTCCTCCGACGCCTTCACCGGCGACATCTCCCCCGCCGCCCGGGAATCCGCATCAGGTGAGGAAGCCGTCCTCCGGATCGCGGTCAGGCCGGGGGAGGGGCGCTTCTGGATCCTCTGCCCGTGAGTCAGGCCTCAAGTACGGGAATTCGCTTTCCCTCTTCCCGCAGAATCGCCGCCTCCAGACGAGCAAGCAGCTCCCGGCGCAGATCCGCGTATTCCGCCATCCCGGCCAGATTGTGCCGCTGATGGGGATCGCGGATATTGTCGTAGACATACGCCTCCCGCAGGACGCCCTTCTCCGGGGAGCCCTCGAACATGGCGCAGACCGTGTGGGTTTCCGTGCGGATGGCGCGTCCGTCCCCGGCTTCGCTGATCTGCACGTAGACCTCGTCCCGGACGGGCTTGTCCGGCTCCTCTGCGAGCGTCTGGAGGGGATGGCCGGGGAAGCTTGACGGGGACGCGATCCCGGCGGCTTCAAGGATGGTGGGAGGCAGATCGATGAGGGAGGTCAGGCGCTTCACCGTCTTTCCCCCCGTAAAGCCCGGTCCCCGGATCACCAGAGGCACATGAAGGCTGGCGTCATGGGGGGAGCGCTTGTATTCCCCGTTCCGGGTGCGGAAGTGGCAGCCGTGGTCTGAGGTGTAGACGATGACGGTGTTCTCGTACAGTCCGGCTTCCTTCAACGCGTCCGCGATCCGGCCCACGTTGTCGTCGAGGCTTTTGCAGCAGGCCAGGTAGTCGGGCATCTCCCGCCGCCAGTCCCCCGCCGTGTCCGTCAGGTCCCCGGGGATTTCAAAATCCTCGTACCGCTCCCGCCAGCCCCGGGGCGCTTCGCAGTGCTCCCGGTCGTTCTGGTAGTGAGGTTCCAGCCAGGAGACGAAGAGGCAGAAGGGCCCCCGCTTCTCCCTTCGGATGTAGTCGATAGCCCGGTCCGCGAGAAAATCCGCCCGGTACCCGTCGAAATCCACCCGCTTCCCCTCCCCGTCGTAGACATACCCGCCGTAGCCGTGGGAGGTGAATTCCAGAACGTCCGCCGCCATCCAGTAATCCCGCCAGCCGCCGCGCCTCTCCGGGGGGATGGGCTTCGTCTTATAGTCCGTGTGATCCGGGGCGGAGGGGTCGAAGGAGTTCTGTGAGGCCAGGTGCCACTTGCCCACGTAGGCGGTCTCGTACCCGGCGTCGCGGAGATAGTCCGCGATGGTGGGAATCCCGGCGGGCAGGGCGCGGTCGTTGATGTCGCATCCGATCCCGGCGGGATACAGGCCGGTCTGAAGGCAGGCGCGGGCGGGGCCGCAGACGGGCTGGCAGGTCATGGCCAGATCAAAGCGCACGCCCTCCTCCGCCAGACGGTCGATGCGGGGCGTAAGTCCATACGGCGCGCCGGGGATCTGTCCGTAGCAGCTGACGGTGTCATACCGCTGCTGGTCGGAGAAGAGAAAGACGATATTGGGCCTCTTGTCGTTCATGGAGGATCCTCCCTCATGTTTTGTCTTTTCTCCATGATACCCTCCCACACCCGTTTTTGCAAGAGAGAACCGCGTTTTTTCACGATTTTTCCTCCCCGTTTCGGCGGAGGACACCCGAAAGGAGCACCGTATGGATCCCTATCTGCAGATCACCGACAACGAGCTGGTCATACCGGGGCTGAAGCAAAAGCGCGTCTTCTTCCACATCAGCGACACCCACCTCGCGGTCCGGGACGCCCTCTCCACCGAGGAGGAGGCACGGCAGGCGGAGGAATGGGAGGCGCGCTGGATGGTCGGGAAGGAGAATTTCGCCCGGAGCTTCGGAGAGCCCTTCGGCGACGCCCAGCGCATCACCACCGTCGAGGGCTTTGACAAGATGCTGGCCTTTGCCCGGGACGAGCGGCCGGACGCCCTTCTTTTCACCGGGGACAATCTGGAGTGCATGCACCCGGCCGGAGAGCGGTTCCTCGCTGCCCGGATGAAGGACTGCCCCCTGCCCTTCCTCGCGGTTCCCGGCAACCACGAATCCGCGTCCCTGCCCGGGGTCTGGGAGCCCGGCGTGAGGATCCTCGATTACGGGGATTTCCGCGTTGTCGGCATTGACGACAGGCTGGGGACCGTATCCGGTGAGGATCTGGACCGGCTGGCGGCGCTGGGAAACGAGGGGATCCCCATGATCGTCACCTGCCACATCCCCGTCTCCACAGCCATGAACCGGGAGCGCATGAGCAAATTCAGCCCCTACTTTTTCATCAGCGACGAGACGGCGGACGAAAACGGGATCCGGTTCGTGCGCTTCCTCATGGACTGTCCCGCCGTAAAGCTGGTGCTCTGCGGCCACATCCACGGGTATTCGGACGCGGAAATCGCCCCCGGCAAGCGGCAGATCACGGCCTCCCAGGGCATGATCGGCTTCATCCACCGGCTCACGGTCCGGGGAGAATAAGGATAAACGGAAAGGAGAACGACATGAGCGCGGCGGACAGACTGTACAACAAAAAATGGGGTGTGTTCACCCACTATCTGGCGGGCATCCAGAACAACCCGGCAAATCCCCTGAATCAGGGGGCGGGAAGAACGGAATGGAACGACTGCGTGAACGCCTTCGACACGGCAAAGCTGGCGGAGTCTCTCCGTCGGTGCGGCGCGGGGTTCTATTTCATCACCCTCATGCAGGGCGGGGAGACCATGATCGCGCCGAACGCTACCTTTGACGAGATCGCCGGGACGAGGCCGGGGGAGGCGTGTGCGGAGCGGGATCTGGTGGCGGATATTTACGACGCCCTCGAGCCCCTGGGAATCGATCTCTACCTCTATTACACCGGGGACGGCCCCTACGCCCATCCGGAGATCGGTCCCCGCTTCGGCTTCACGGAGCCCCGGGACCGCGGTGTCAGCCGGGATTTCGTGGAGAAATGGGCGGCGGTGCTGGAGGAGTATGCCGTCCGGTACGGGGACCGGGTAAAGGGCTGGTGGATCGACGGCTGCTACCGGGACTATTTCAAATACACGGACGAGCTGCTGGAGCCCTATTACAAGGCCGTGAAGAAGGGCAATCCGAACGCCCTCGCGGCCATGAACAACGGCGTCTTTACGGATTACCGGAAGAACTACGAAAAAGAGGACTTCGTCTGCGGCGAGTTCAACGATCTGAACGTCATCCCGAAGAGCCGGTACATCGACGGGGCACAGGCCTTCCTGCTGGCTCCCCTCGGCGAGACCTGGGCAAGGCTGGGCAGCCGGTACAGCGGGCGGTATCTGCGTCATTTCACGGCCTGCGTGAACGAGGCGGGGGGTGCTGCGGCCTATGACTGCGCTCTCTTCCGGGACGGGACCGTCGATCCGGAGCAGATCGCGGCGCTGTCCGAAATCAACGGGGACTGAGCACATCTCACAGAAACGACCGGGCGCGAATACACCCGGCTGACAGGCGCATATGCCGGAGAGGAGAAAACATGACGGAATTCAAACGAGTGTTCCGGGACGAGGTTCCCGCCATGCGGTTCATCGGGAAGAAATACCCGGACTTCGGCCCCTTTTGGGGAGACTGGTTCGCGAACGGCTGGTTCGACCGGATCGAGGAGGCCATGGGGGGACCGGACGCCATTCTCAAAATCTGGGAGAACGGAGGCGGGTATGTCGGTCTGGAACGCCGGGCGGAAGGGCAGCCTTTCCAGTACTGGATCGGCATGTTCACGCCCGCGGACACCCCGGTTCCGGAGGGCTTCGAGGCCGCGGACTTCCCGGCTGGAGCTCTCGGCACGGTATGGATTTACGGTCCGGAGGATGAGGTCCACGGCGCGATCCCCGGCTGCGCGGAGGCCGTAAGAAAGGCTGGAATGAACTTCCGGAAGGATCATGCGGGCGCCGTCTGGTCCTTCGAAAACGGCCTCTGCCCCCGCTTCACCACCCCGGACGAAAAAGGGTGCGTGATACTGGATTATTGTTATTATGTGGAGTAACTTCCACTTCGTCCAAACGAGACGGCAATACTTCCGACTGGCTGTCGGGGCGGTATACCGTTCATCTATATTGTAGGAGGACATTTTCATGGACAGATTTCCCATCGGATTCTGGAACTACACGAAAACGGGAGACCTCGGCCCGGAGGCGGTGAATGACTGGGCGGACCTGGGCATGACCTTTGCCCTGAGCCCGGAATACTACGAGGGCTGTGACAAAGCAGCCATGCTGAAGATACTGGACGCCTGCGCCGCGCGGGACATCCGGGTCATCGTCAGCGATCACCGGGCCCGCTGGTGGTCCGGCGACACGGAGGAGGAATGCGAGGCCCATTTCCGGGCGGCTTACGATGACTTCGGACGCCATCCCGCCGTCATGGGCTTCCACATCGGGGACGAGCCCACCACGGAGGAGAAATTCGCCGCCGCGGCAAGGGCCAACCGCATCCAGCTGAAAATCGCGCCGGAGCTGACGCCGCACCTGAACTTCCTCCCCTACTGGAAGGGTCAGGAGGAAACCATTCTGAAAGCCCCCACCTTTGAGGACTGGGCGAGACGGTTCACGGCGGAGTCCGGCATCAGAATTCTCTGCTACGACTGCTACACCCAGATGAACCCGGAGGAGGAGGGGACCCACCAGTACTTCACCAACCTGCGGAAATTCGCCGCGGGAGCCGAGGCCGCCGGGATCGCCCCCTGGACCACCCTGCTCTCCGTGGGCCATTTCCGCTACCGGGTGCCCTCGGAGGACGATCTCCGCTGGCAACTCAACACGGCGGTGGCTTCGGGCATGAAGGGGATCCTGTGGTTCTTCGTCTACGAGCGGGAGCCCGTGTCCAACTACCGCCTGCCGCCCATCGACGAGTTCGGGGAGCGGACGGAGACCTTCTATCGGCTGTCCCGGGTGAACCGCCACTTCCTGCACCAGTTCGGGGACTTCTTCCTTCATGCGGAGCACCGGGGCACGTACCACACCGGCAAATCCTTCGGGGACTATCCCCTCTTTGAGGCCGGAAAGACGGACGAGGTGCTGACCGACGTGACCTGCCCGCAGGGTGTGCCGGGTGTGGTGGGCCTCTTCACCCTGAACGGGGATAAGTACGCCGCCGTGGTCAACAATTCGGTGAAGGAGAGCGGCCAGTTCGTTCTGCACGTGCCGAAGGACACCCGGGTATTTGAGCGGTTCACCTGGAATCACGCCTGCGTTCGCCTGAAGGACGCCTGCTGGGACGCCTGCTACTACGAAACGGAGGACGAGCTCTGCGGCGGCGACTGGCTGGCCCCGGGTCAGATGAAGGTGTATCGGATAGGAAAATAAGGGCATTTCCGCCGAGTAGAACGCAAAGGAATAAAAAAGCGCTGTTCCTTTTCCGGGTGATCCCGGGCCGGTCGATCCGGCAGGAACAGCGCGATCTTTTTTGATTCAGTGGAAGTTTTCCCGGTAGATGTGCTCCGCCAGCTTTGCCGAGCCGAAGTCCGCGACGATCCAGCCGAGGGACGCGCCTTCGGGGAGACCGATTTCCGAAAGGGACAGTCCCTCGAGCATCGGATTGAGGCGCTTTGCGTAATAGTACGGATGTCCGTAGGCGAGCTCGCCCTTTGTGCTGAGGAAGTGGACCGCCGCCTCGCCCTCTCCGGCACCCGTTTCAAGGCCCGCGCGGAACGCCTCCCATTTATCCCCGACGCCGTATTCGTACCGGTCCTGCACCCAGAGAAGCAGGTCCCCCGGGAAATTCGCCTCCGCGTCCTCAACCACGGTGGGCAAACCGCCCTGATCGGACCAGCCGAAGGGGATCCCGGCGTCCGTACCCAGGCCGGCCTCATCCTCGAAGCGGCGGAGCAGGACGATCTTTCCCCGGGCCTCTCCCACCGTGGGCACGGTATCCGTCAGCAGCCAGCGGTCCGGCCGCTTCTCCGCTTCCTCTGCCAGAATGGCCTGCAGCTCCCGGACAGAGATATCCCCTTCCTCGTGCTTGGCGCAGAACAGGACGACCTCCGCCGGATGGGCGTCCAGAAAGGCATAGCAGTCCTCCAGCACGTCTCCCAGCATGAGCGCGCGGGACGAGAGGGCGGAGGGCTTGCAGTTTGTGAAGCCGTGGGTCAGCTTCAGCGCCTCGTCCCCGGCGTTTCCCGACAGCCGGATGTCCAGATAGCGGTACCCGGCCGCAAGCTGCTCCCCCACCGTCAGGGACTGGCATTTGGAGAAAAACGCCAGCTGGGCGTAGGCCGCGCCGCTGTTGTGGGTCCCAGGGATCACCACGGCGGTCAGGGGTGTCGCGTCGTCCAGCCCCGCCATCCAGTCCCCGGAGCCGTCCGCCGGTGTCCTGTCCACGTTCTCCGTCAGAGGGAGCACCAGCAGCGCGGCAACGGCCAGGAGCAGGAGCCCGCAGACCGCCGCCAGAAAGATGCCTGTCACCCGCAGGATTTTCAATACCGCTTTTTTCATGCCGTTTTGCCTCATCTGCGTCATTCTGCCGTGAGTATACCACAGATTCCGGCAGTTTTGCAACCTTTTTTTCGCCGCACTCGACAAAAGGGCGTTTTTGTGGTACAATGCAGGCAGAAGAAGACAACGAAAGGAACGACCCATGCATTTTCTCATTCTCAACGGATCCCCGAAGGGAAAGAACTCCGTCACCCTCCAGACCTGCCTTTATCTGGAAAAGCTGTACCCGGCCCACCGCTTCGACGTGATTCACGCGGGGCAGCAGCCGTCCTTCCCGGAGAAGCATCCGGAGGAGCTGGCCCGGCGTGCTGCGGAGGCGGACTGCCTGCTCTTCGTCTACCCGGTCTACACCTTCCTGATCCCCGCCCAGCTCATGCGGTTCATGGAGGGCATGAAGGCGTCCGGCATCGATTTCACGGGGAAATACGCCTCCCAGATCACCACCTCCAAGCATTTCTACGACATCACCGCCCACCGGTTTGTCCGGGAGTTCGCCTCGGACATGGGCATGGAGTTTGTGGAGGGTCTCTCCGCCGACATGGAGGATCTATTGTCAGAGAAGGGGCGGAAGGAGGCGCGGCAGTTCTTCGACTATCTGCTCTTCTCTATGAAATACGGCCTCGCCGAACCCGCCTCCCCCGCGCCCGCCGCATCATACCGGCCCGTCACGGTTCCCGCCTCCTCCGGAAAGAAGGATCCGGCGAAGCGGGTGGCCGTCGTGGCGGATCTCGGGCCGGAGGACGAACAGCTGTCCGCCATGATCGAGCGGTTCCGGGCGGTCTTCCCCTATGAAACGGACCTTGTCAATCTGCGGGAATTCCCCTTCGCGGGGGGCTGTCTCGGGTGCTTCCGGTGCGCGGCGGACGGCGTGTGCGTATACAAGGACGGCTTCTCCGACATGCTCCGGGAGCGGATCCAGACGGCGGACGCCATCGTCACGGTCTTCACCATCCGGGACCGGGGCATGGGCTCCCTGCTCAAGACCTACGACGACCGCCAGTTCTGCAACGGCCACCGCACCGTCACCATGGGCAAGCCCGCCGCCGCCATCGTCTCCGGGAACTACCCCGCCTCGGAAAATCTCCGGAACGTGCTGGAATCGAGAGCGGAGACCGGCGGGAACTTCTGGTGCGGCGCGGCCTCCGACGAATGCGATCCGGACCGGGAAATCACTGCTGTGGCCATGCGTCTGGCCTACGCGCTCCGGTATAACCACACCCGGCCCGCCAACTTCTGGGGCGTGGGCGGCATGAAGATCTTCCGGGACCTGATCTGGCAGATGCAGGGCATGATGAAGGCGGATCACCGGTTCTACAAGGAGCACGGTCAGTACGACTTCCCTCAGAAGAAGCGCCTCCGGATGTGGGCCATGTACGCCGTCGGAGCCCTGAATTCCTCCCCCGCCCTCCGGAAGAAGATGGGAGGCAAGATGACCGAGGGGATGCTGATGCCCTACCGGAAGGTCATCGAGGACGCGGGGAAGAAGAAATAAAGACAGCAAAAAGCGGCGCCGTTCTCCTTTTCCGGGAGAGGGCGCCGCGCTTTATGGATATCTCATTCCCATTCCACCGTCACCACAACCTCCTGTCCGTGACCGCCGCAGCGGCCGGGGAAGAGGATCGTGCCATTCTCCGCCAGCTTCACGTCCACGGTTGATCCGTCGGCGGGGGAGAAGGCGGTGAGGCGGGTCAAGGGTTGGGGGAAGCACTCCGGATTGAGCCGCTCCGGGATGCCGCAGGGGATCAGCAGATGGGCGCGACGCTCCGACGGGACCATGACCGCCGCGACGCAGTTCGCTCCCTCCTCGTTGTGCAGAACCGCGTCCGTCACCGGCTCGAAGAGGGCGGGATCGTGGGATTTGACGAAGGCGGAAATCACCCGCACGGACTCCGCGCCCGGCCTTCTCAGCGCATCCTCCCAGGTGCCGGGGAAATACCGTTCGGCCGAGCGGCGCATGGACCAGACCGCGTGATGGCCGTAGGTGTCCCCGGCGGCTCCGGCGAAGAGATTGCGCCACATGGTCACCCGTACGTCCGCGGCGTCGAAATAGCCGTTTTTCGGATCGAAGTTCTTCGGGTGATCCTCGTACCGCTGCTCGCCGTCCATAACGGGCTTCACGGGCTCCCGCTCCCGGTCCCGGGCGATCATAACGTGGGAGAGGTCCGTGGGCAGACCGTGGCCGGATTGGATCATGTTAAAATCCAGCCATGCCCGGTCGTGGACATAATCGGCGGAGGAGGCGTTCCCGGAGGGATGGAAGGTCATGAGGAAGCGGCCGCCGTCCCCTTCCCGCAGGCCCTCCGCCAGGGCGTCCTCCACGGCGAAGTGGGCGGGATCGGTCAGAGGTCTGTCCCCGCCGAGGATCCAGAGGATATTGCCGTGGCTGCGCAGGCGGTTCCCCAGCCATCTCCCGTATATCCGGGCGTTCTCCGGGGTGAAGATCTCCGGTCCCGCGCCCCAGAGGCGGTTGAACTTGTCCCCCCAGGTCGGCAAAATCCCCACGGTCAAGCCCCGTTCCTCGGCCGCGGAGACGATGAACTCCACATGATCGAAATAGGAATAGGGACCGGCGGTGTCGGGGCGCGCGGGATCGGGCAGGCCTTCATTCCCCGTCAGAATGGGCAGGCGTCCGTACGCGTTCGGCTCCGTCAGCCCGTTCAGCTCCGCTAAAATCACGCACTGGATCAGATTGAAGCCCTGCTCCGCCCGGCAGTCGAGATAGCGGACCGCCTCTTCCCGGTTCAGCCGATGGAACAGCTCCCAGGCGGTATCCCCGATGAGCCAGACGGTCTTCCCCGCCTCATCGGCCAGATAACGGCGGTTCGGATGAATGCGCAGCATAACGGTCCTCCTTTACAGCAGTCGGCGAAGGATCTGTCCAGCGGCACCCAGGCCGAAGGAGAGGATATTGGCGGAGAGCGTCAGCAGAAAAAGCCCCCGCCGCCTCCCGAAGGCGATCCGGTACAGCAGGTATTCCGCCCCCACCACGGCAAGCTCGCCGATCAGCACCGACAGGCCGCTCAGGGGAACCAGGAAGCGCAGGGCGAGATTGAGGGTCAGGTTCGTGATGACATTGACGCAGACGACGACGGTGAGGGCGTACCGGTCCCGGTATCCGAAAAAGGCCAGATACGGCGTCTCGATCAGCACCGTCAGGGCGCAGGCAAGGAACAGACTCACTTCAAACGGCTCCGTCATACAGCATCCGCCGCTTTCCGGGAAGGATCCACGAGGAGCGGCGGTGTTTGTTATTGCTTTTTGTCCCCGTCCCTCTTTCTCCGGCGTGCGGCGCTCCGGACCGCGAGGACGATCATGATGGCGGCGATCACAAGGACGGAAGCGGCCAGAAGAAGCAGGATCACGGTCAGCATCTCCCCGGGCATTCCCAGAGGCATGGGGGCCACGTCGGCGCAGACCGGGACGATCGCCGTCAGGACGACGAACAGGGAAACGGACGCGGCGTAAAGCGTCATCATCGGTGCAGATGCTCCTTTTCAAAGCGGTCCTCCCGGCGGATACGGGCGATGGAGCGGATCAGCAGGGTCACGGCCAGCGCGAAGAGCCCCGCCGCCAGTCCGATAACCGGGAAGGAGATAAACTCGGCCTCGGCGGTTATGGTTCCGGTGTTCTGTTCCTGCGCGGGGGTCTTCACGGCGGGCCCCTCCGTATCCGCGGACGGAGTCTGGGTGTTCTGAGCCTCCGCCGGGGCGGGCTCTTCCTCGGGCACGGGAACCGGCTCCTCTTCGGGAATCGCGCCGATGATGGAGGACCACTCCAGATCGTCGTCGATGACGTCGGCCCGGACGGGAGCGGTGAAAAGCAGGGCGGCGGTGAGAAGGGCGAGGGGCAGAATCGTTTTTTTCATTTTACAGGTACCTCCCTGCGGTGACGCGCGACGATGTATCCGAGAACACCGCCGGCGATGAAGACTATTCCCCCGGCCAGACAGACGAGGGTGACGGAAAGATGGCTGCACCCCGTTTCCGGGACGGGAGCGGGAGTCGGCGCGGGATTAGCGGGCTCCGGTTCAGGGTCCGACGGTCCGGCAGGTGCGGGATCGGGAGATGAAGGGGCGTCGGGGGACGTCTGCGCAGTCTCCCCGGCCTGTGCCTGCTCCCCCTGCGGCGGATCGTCGTTGACCGCGGGATGGAGCCACTCCTCCGGAATGGGGGCAAGATCGGCGTAAACGACGCAGCAGAGAAAGGCGGTCACGAATACCGCAGTCAGTACGGTCAGGAGCTTTTTCACCTGAATCCCTCCTTTGCGGGGCGTTCATCCCGGGGCAGAATCACCCGGGCGGAATACAGGATGGCTATGAGGCCGAAGAGAAAGGTCAGAACGGTCAGGGCCTTTGCCGCAGGTCCGGTCAGGGTGATGAGCCGCCCGACGATGGTCCCCGGCCAGAGCGCGGATGCCGCCAGACCGAAGGCCAGCCCCGGATCCTCCGGCATTGCCCGGTAAAGCAGCCACAGGGTGACGGGCATGGTGAGGTTCAGGGCGAACTGCCCCGCGAGGGACGGCAGCATCCACATCGAACAGAAGGCGATGCACAGGGCGGCTGCTGGAACCGATGCCAGCGCCGAACGAGCCGGGCCGATCCGGTCGCAGAGGAAGCCCCCTGCCGTCTTGCCCGCCCAGACCGCCGCCGTGAGGATCAGCACCGCTACGGCTCCGGTCTTCCAGGGGAAGGACACCACGGCCCCTCCCACGGCCCGTGTCGCCACCGCAGCGATCAGAAGAAGGACGGAGACGAACACCCGCCCATGTCCCGTGCGGGGCTCCGGAATCGCCGCGTTTTCCCCCGCCGGATCCGCTCCGCTCCTCATTCGGGAGAGGGGGATCTCCAGAACGGCGCACAGGGTCAGCAGCACGGCAAAGAGAACGCCCAGGGAGGGCCAAAGGGTCCCGAGAGTCAGGCCGATGGCGCCGGGAGCCACGAAGACCCCCAGCCGTCCGGCCCGCCCTCCGCTCTTCTCCAGCGTGTACGCGCCGCCCGCCACGTGAAAGACGCTGTTGCCCAGTCCCACCAGCATAACCCGGAGAAGGGGCGGCAGAGGCAGGGCAAATCCCAGGACCACCGCCAGCATGGACAGGGAGGCCGACGGGGCGTGCTTTTTCATCCGGTCCGCCGCGAGCCCCACCAGGCACTGGGTGGAGAAGGCCAGGGTGTTGTAGAGCAGGATCAACAGTCCGGCATCCTGCGCGGCGGATTTCACCGGGCCGAACAGGGTCGCGGCGCAGAGGGCGTCCACCAGAAGATGGGCGATGGCGTGCAGAAGCAGCATAATCCGTTCCTTTCCCCGTCCCCCCGGTGCGGCATCCGGACACAATCATACGATTGTATTATACCATAGACGGCGGGCTATTGCAAGGCTAAACCGGAATTTCCGTTTTTCGTTCATCTGTTTTCTCTTTCTTGTTCATATTTCCGTGCTATACTGCTTCCGACAGAAACCCGGAAAACGAGACAGCAAGAGGTGCGTATGCGATTTGACTTTGACACGCCGGCGGTCCGGAGAGGAACCGACTCGGCAAAATGGGACATCGGGGAGAACGAGCTGCCCATGTGGGTGGCGGATATGGATTTTAAAACAGCCCCCTGTGTGGAGCTGGCCGTCATGGAGCGGGCTGCCCACGGGATCTTCGGCTACAACACCTTCCCGACCGCCGCCTGGCAGAGGGCCTACACCGACTGGTGGCGGATTCGGCACGGCTTCGACATGAAAAAGGAGTGGCTGGCCTTCGTCATGGGGGTCATCCCCGCCGTCTCCTCCTCCATCCGCGCGCTCTCCGAAAAGGGGGACAAGGTCGTCATCCTGACGCCGAACTACAGCTCCTTCTTCCACCTGATCGAGGGGAACGGACGGGTCTCAGCCGAGGTGCCCATGCTGCTCTCCCGGGATGAGAACGGTCTGCGGTACGACATCGACTGGGACGCTCTGGAGGCCGCCCTCTCCGATCCCGCCTCAAAGCTCATGATCTTCTGCAATCCCCAGAATCCCACGGGAAAGATCTGGGAGCGGGAGACCATGGCCCGGATCGGCGAAATGTGCCGAAAATACGGCGTCATCGTGCTCTCGGACGAGATCCACAGCGACATCGCGGCCCCGGGACACAAGGTCACGCCCTTCGCCGCCGTGAACGAAACCAACCTCGCCCTGACCGCCACCTATCTCGCGCCCACCAAGGCCTTCAACATCATGTCCCTGCGTACGGCGGCCGTCTGTGTCGCGGATCCGGACCTGCGGGGCAAAATCACCGGCTCCTTCGGGGACATCGCGGGCACCAACGTCTTCTCCGCCCCCGCCGCCATCGCCGCCTTCAGCGAGGAGGGAGGGGCATGGCTGGACGAGCTGAACGCCTACATCCGCGCCAACAAGGACCGGACGGCGGAATTCTTAAAGGCCGAGCTCCCGGAGCTGGAAGCGGTCGGCCCCTCCGACGCCACGTACCTGATGTGGATCCACACCGGGAAGATCGCGGAGAACAGCGAGGATTTTCAGAAAAAGCTCCGGGCGGACACGGGCCTCTACGTCTGCCCCGGCGTATGGTACCGAGGCGACGGGGAGCAGTTCATCCGCTTCAATGCCGCCGCGCCCCGGGTCCTTCTGGATGACGCCCTGGAGCGGCTGAAGACCGGCGTCCGGATATATAAGGCGGGGAAATGATTTCCCCATGAACGAACGGAGAAGCTGTCGAACTTCAGTTCAATAAAGTGATTGTGTGCCATGCGTTCCCCCTCATCCGGCCCTTCAGGCCACCTTCCCCGCCCAGGGGGGAAGGCTGACATTGTGCGGCGGAAGTCTATAATGAAGCGGTTCCCGTAGAGTATTCTCCCGCAGTATTCTCTGGAGTATTGCTCCAATGATCGATACTCTATGGCAGCCGCTTTGCGCTGTTTTTCACCGCGCATATGCGAACGGTCTGCCGCATGAACTCCTGAAAACGGAGAAAATGCGACAGACCCTCTGTTTTTTTATTTCTTCACTTCCCCACCCGGAAAACGTAGACGGCATGGCCTCCGAAGCCGTCCTGCTCGTCCCATTCGGCATTGACCTCCACCACGGCGTTCTCCCGGGTGACGAGGTAATCCCCGTACGTCTCGTCCTGTTTGACGTCGATGAAATCCTCGTCCGTCGTCAGCAGCTCACCG
>CACWLT010000025.1 GCA_902761695.1 uncultured Ruminococcus sp. | reverse complement strand
GGCGGCTGAGCCTGCTGCGGACACCCCGACGGCTGAAACGCCCGCTTCTACCGAAACCACCAGCGAGAAGAAGTCCGGCTGCGGCTCCTTCATCGGCGGTGGATTCATCGTGCTCGTCACCGTTCTGGGCGCTGCCTGGACCGCGAAGAGAAGATAAACCGCATATCGACGGCTGACAACAGCTGACACCGCCCGCCGCGTGTCTCAGAGATGGGATGCGCGGCGGGTTTTCCTGCTGCCGGCGTGAAAATTCTCCCCCCTGCCCTTGCATCCGGCGGCTGGATCTGCTATACTGACGGCGGAACCGACGAAAAAAAGCCACGGAGGATTTTTGACATGTACGATCAGAAGCTGTGCATCGCGCTGATGAGCCCGTACGGGGAAGCGCGCCTGACATGTGAAGAAGAGATCCGGCTCATGCGGAAAACCGGATTCGAGGGGTTTTTCTCCGGCTGGGGGAACCTCGACTACCTGAAGCGGTGCCGGACGGCCGCAGAGGAATGCGGGATGCTCTATCAGTCCGTCCACGCCCCCTTCGGCAACGCCCGGAAGTTCTGGCACGGCACGGAGGAGGAGGCCGCCGCGTCCGTGGAGGAGCTGATCCGCTGCCTGGAGGACTGCGCCGCCGTGGAGGTGCCCATCATGGTAGCCCACGTGTTCATCGGATTCGAGGATCACGCGCCGAACGAGCGGGGACTGGCGAACTACGAGAAAATCATGATCCGCGCCCGGGAGCTGGGGGTGAAGGTCGCCTTCGAGAACACCGAGGGCATGGAGTATCTGGACGCCGTCATGGGGCTGGCGGAGGGATACCGGGATTCCGTGGGCTTCTGCTGGGACACCGGCCACGAGATGTGCTACAACTGGTCCCTCGACATGCCGGGGCGGTATCCGGGACGCCTCATCGCCACCCACATCAACGACAATCTGGGCATCCGGGACTACGGCGGGGTCATCACCTGGCATGACGACCTGCACCTTCTGCCCTTCGACGGGGCGGGGGACTGGGACGGCATCGCCCGGCGTCTGGCGGACTTCGACGGCCCCCTGACCTTCGAGCTGACCACCCACTCCAAGCCGGACCGCCACGAGAACGACAAATACGGACGCCTCTCCCCGAAGGAATATCTGGCCGAAGCCTACGCCCGGGCCTGCCGCCTCACCGCCATGGTGAAACGGGTGAGGGCTGAAAAGTAACCATTCGGAATCATATACCGCTGCTGCGGGTCTCTTCCGTTTGAAAGGGATCCGCGTTTTCTCTTTTTGTAAAAAAGATACTTGACAGGATCCTCTGCGTATGGTATACTGTGGTCGATAAGCATAGACAGCGGGGAGGAAAAACGGGATGAAAAACCGGCGCGCACGGGGATGGGCCGTGAATCGGACGGTCTGTCTGATTTTATGCCTTATTACGGTTCTGTCCCTGACGGGATGCCGGGGCGGGGTGAAAAACGAGGCGGGGGCCGAGCTGACCGTGGGGGAGCGGGGGACGCTGACGGGGATCTACGAGCCGACGCCCCTTGCCCTTCCAGACGGATTCACCCTCGCGGACACCGCCCAGATCGGAACGGACCCGGAAAACGGGGAGATCCTTGTCCTCGCGCAGAAGAACGAAGAGGTCACGGCGGAGGACGGAGATGTCACGTGGAAAGCGGAGCTTCGCCTGATGGTCTATGACGGGACCGGAGCCGTCGTGCGGGAAGTGAAGCTTGACAACGCGGACAGCAGCGGACCCCGTGTCGCCGCCGTCTCACCGGAGCGCGTCTGGGCCTTCTGCGACCTCACCGGGGCCGGAAGCGGTCGGCTGCTGGAGTGGGACGCCTCCTCGGGAAAGCTCCTGTCCGAGACGGAGACGCAGAGCATCAAGGGCTGGGCCGGACAGACCTCACCGCGCAAGCTCATCACGGACGCCGGGGGCAATCTCTGGCTGAGCGACAGCGCCAAGGTGGTGGTGATCTCCCCGGAGCGGGTGTGGATCAATCAGTTCAAGCTGAACGCCTTCGATCTGGCGGCTCTTCCGGACGGGTCGGTCTGGGCGGTGTCGAATCTCGCTTCGGGAAGGGGCATCGCGCGGCTGGACCCGGAAACCGGACAGTATGCGGACGCCGTGACGCTTTGGGACAACGCAGTAAACGCCGCACCGGGTGAAGCGGACGGAGAATACCGCTTCTATTACAACGGGCCGAACGGGATCTGCGGCGTCCGGGAGGACGAAGAGGGAAAGCCGGTGTCCGAGGAGCTCATGACCTTCGTCAACTCCAACGTGAACTACAACGCGTCCCTCGTCCCCTCGGAGGACACGATCCAGCTCTCCGCCGCGCTCTCGCAGGACGCCTTTGTCATGATCGAATGGAGCCGGGGCTCGGACGGGCGTTTCCGCTTCCTTCCCGTGCTGTACCTGCGGGGAGAAGACCTCGCACTCTCGTCCGTGAAGGAAATTCAGATCGCGCACTGGCAGGCGATCCCGCAGAATCTGGCATGGGAGATCACGCAGTTCAATAGAGCACACACGGAACTCCGCGTCACGACGCTGGACTATACGAAGTACAATACCGCCGATGACCCGCTGGCAGGAGCGAAGCAGCTGACATTGGATATTGTCACGGGCATCGTCTCGCCGGACATGCTCGTGGGAAGCACGACGAACAACACGATAGACGGGCCGCCGGACGGACCTCTTCCTGAGATGCAGAAGCACGGGATCGCGCTCGACCTCACGTCCTACCTGAAAGAATCCGGGTTGGCGGATGATCTCTTCGGTTGCGTGAAGACGAGCTTCACGGACGGGGACGGGAAGTTCTGTGGGATCTGTCCGTCGTTCCGGCTGGTCTTCCTGGTCTCGACAAAGGACAGGCTGGGGACACTCGCGGAGCGGGGACGGTGGACGACGGAGGAGTTCTTTGATTTCATTGATTCACTGCCGCCGGACTGCGCCCTTCACGAACTCGCGACCCGGAACAGCCGCTTTGCCGTCGGACCGGATATGAACGCGTTCATTGACCGGGAGGCAGCAGCGTGCTCGTTTGATTCGCCGCTGTTCCGCCGGTATCTCGGCTGGCTCGAATCCCTGCCCACCTCGGAGGACTGGTGGGGCGGAGAAGGCGCGGCGCATGGGCTGAACCAATGGCCAAGATCACCGTATCTGCACAGCGGAAAGCTCGCTCTCGTCGGCGGCGGGATGGGGGACGTCGATCGTGTCATCAACATCGATATCACAACGACCGGCGACAAGAATTACGCGCTGATCGGCCGCCCCTCCGAGACGGGCTCCGGCGTTGATCTCAAAACGGAGACGGGGATGGTCGTACTGACGCGCTCGAAACACCCGGACGCGTGCTGGGCCTTTATCCGGGCATGCCTCGAGGAGGAGGGCCTGACGAACACGGAACGCTGGAACGGCGGTTACGGCTGCGGGATCCCCGCGCTGAAATCGGTGTATGACGGGGAGATGGAAGCCCTGAGCCGGAAGCCGGTGGCAAAAGTCGTCAGTGACTCCCAGCAGTTTTCGATGTCCTTTCTGGAAGACACGGATCCCGCCTTTGTGGAAGAGGAGGCGGAAAAGCATGCCCGCGGCGGAACGTGGTACCTCGAACCCTTCGATCCGGAAGAGCTCGCCGATCTCCGGGCGTTCATCGATGGCGCGGGGGAACCCTTCACGAGCGCGTTCCCGGCGGAGTTGGACGAGATTGTACAGGAGGAGATTTCCGCGTACTTCTCCGGCATGGGGACGGCCGAGGACTGCGCCGCGAAGATCCAGTCGAGAGCGTCCATCTGGCTGGCGGAGAACCGGTGAGGGCAGGCAGAAAAGAAAAAATCCCGTCCTGAGACGGGAAATGAAGGGTCATTCTTCCATCCGCGCCATGAGCGCCCCGCTGTGCTCCCGGAACCAGCGGATCCAGGTCTTGTAATCGGGACAGACCCGGGCGACCTCGGCCCAGAAGCGGGGAGAGTGGTTCATCTCCAGCCGGTGGCACAGCTCGTGGATCACCACGTAGTCCCGGGCTTGGGGGGGAGCCAGCATCAGGAGACAGTTGAAATTCAGATTGCCCGCCGAGGAGCAGCTTCCCCAGCGGGTTTTCTGATTCCGGATCGTGATGCGGCCGTAGGTTACCCCAACCAAAGGCGCGAACCGGGCTGCCCGCGCGGGCAGATCCCGAAGCGCTTCCTCCGCCAGAGCGCGGATCTCTGCCCCCGTCAGCTTCTCCATAGGGAAATCCGCATTCTTTTCCTTCAGTAGCTCCTGCTTTTTCAGGTGGGACCGGAGCCATTCCTCCCGCTCCGTGAGGAACCGCCTCAGAAAGGCATCATCCGTCCCCCGCGGCGCCCGCAGCAGAAACGTCCCGTCCCGCTTTAACTCCAGCGATACCGTCTTCCTGTTCGACCGCACCACCGGCACCGCGGACGAATAACCCGCGCCCAGGGAAAAGGGAAGGGGGAGGGAGGGGGAGTAGGTTTTCATCTGAGAGATCCTTTGCATGTGAGATAATAAGAACGGAAAGCGGGGGCAGAAGCCGCTTGTTGGATAATGTGAAGCCCCGCGCGGGAAGCCTCCCGGGTCCCGCTGACCTTCCCCGCGTCCATGTCATGCGCGCTTCGATCGCTGTTTCCGAGGTCCCCGAGGAAACCGTGAAATTCCATCTTTGATGGGATTTCACGCATGTTTCAGCTAAACGAACACAGTCCGCGCGAGGGCATGGGATATCCAATCGATTTTCGATTTAGAAATGAGCAGCCAGGATTATGCTCTCCGGCCAAGGAAACCCCCGCACGGGGGGAAACCTTCGGCCTGAGATGGTGTCCCCCCGTGCCTCCCGCCCTGAGCAGGGCATAATTCGTTCTCAAACGCGCAGCGTTTGCTACCTCTTCCCTGAGGGGATTCTCAAGGGGTGGAACTTCAGTTCATCCCCTTGAACGCCTCAATCCACGCGTCCGCGATCAGCTGATGGCCCGCCGGGGTGGGGTGTACGCCGTCCCCCAGCCAGTAGGACGCCGGCACTTTCTCCGCCGCCTTGTCGAACATCGCCTGCAGGGGAAGGAAGGTCACATGGCATTCCTCCGCGATCCGCTTTACCGCCGCCGCCCGCAGCTCCGTTTCCGCCCGGAACTGATCCCAGACGCCCTCCGTGGCCGACGCCTTCAGAACAAAGGGCTCCATGAGGATCATCTTAATGGAGGGCAGCCGCTTCTGCGTGTCCGTCACCAGCATCTTGTAGACGTTGTAGAACCGGTCCGCCTCCACGCCGTTCTTCCCGCCGAACTCGTGCCAGACGTCGTTGACGCCGATGAGGATCGAGAGCAGATCCGGCTCGTGGTTCCAGCAATCGCACTTGATGCGGGCGTATACGTCCACGATCCGGTTCCCGCTGATGCCCAGGTTGACGAAATCGTATTTCCCGGGCTCGTCCGCGCCGAGACGGGAAGCGATCAGACAGGCATAGCCCTGCCCGATGGGAATCAGACTGCCGGAATGGTTGTTGCGGCCCACGTCGGTGATAGAATCGCCCTGAAACAGAATCTTCATAAGGATGTCCCTCCTGTGTCCGGGATGGCCCCCGGTTGGTTTCACCATATTGTACCACAGGGGCTGGCTGCGCGCAAGACTTTCTCATGGAAAATGCTTGACTTGCCGGGAGAATTTGGTTATAATGTAGACGGAATTCTGCGGTTCTGCCGCGCAATCAAGCAATTTGAATAAACACGATGAAAGGAAGCGATCATCATGACTTTTATGGATAAGCTGAAACGGCTCCGGGAGGTGTCCGGCACCAACTACTGGGCCGGGAGACTCTCCGCCGAGCTCTGCTACATGGCCTGCCTGTCCTCCACGAAGGACCATGCCTACGACGCCAGACTGGAGGAGGGCGCGGACCGCCTGCTGGAAGCTCTGAACCGGAACCACACCATCGGCAAGGCGGACGGGGAAGCGGTGGAAGCCATGCTGGCGGACCTCTCCCCGGCGGCAAAAGCGCTGAAGGTGTACTGCATCTCCCACGCCCATATCGACATGAACTGGATGTGGGGCTTCCAGGAGACCGCCGCCGTCACCGTGGATACCTTCCGCACGGTGCTGAACCTGATGAAGGACTACCCGGACTTCACCTTCGCCCAGTCCCAGGCCTCCACCTACCGCATCATCGAGGATTTCGCCCCGGAGATGCTGGACGAGATCAGAAAATACGTCCATGAGGGCCGCTGGGAGGTTTCCGCCTCCACGTGGACCGAGACCGACAAGAACATGCCGAACGGCGAGTCTCTCTCCCGCCATATCCTCTACACCAAGCGGTATCTGGGGAACCTGCTCGGGATCGACCCCGACTCCATCCGCATCGACTTCGAGCCGGATACCTTCGGCCACAACATCAACGTGCCGGAGATCTGCCAGAACGGCGGCATCGACTACTACTACCACATGCGGGCCAACGACGACCGGCCGGAGCTTTACCGGTGGCGCGCCAAGTCCGGCAAGGAGCTCATTGTCTTCCACGACACGAAGTCCTACAACAGCGACATAAACCTCCGCACCTTCGAGGACCTGCCCCTGTTCTGTGCCAAGAACGGCACGGATACCTACCTGAAGGTCTACGGCATCGGCGACCACGGCGGCGGACCCACCCGGAACGACATCGAGCGTATCATCGACGACGGCACCTTCCCGCTCTATCCCACCATCGAGTTCGGCACCTACGCCAAGTTCTTCGCCGCTGCTGAGAAAATCCGGGACAGCCTGCCCCTCATCGACCACGAGCTGAACTTCGTCTTTACCGGCTGCTATACCTCCCAGAGCCGCATCAAGATGGCCAACCGCATCGCGGAGGACCGGGCGGCGGAATCCGAAGCGCTGGCCGCAGCGGCAACGTCCCTCACCGGCGCGCCCGCCCGGACCGGTATTTTCCGCCGCTCCTGGGAGCAGATCCTCTTCAATCACTTCCACGACATCCTGCCCGGCTCCGGCATCATGGAGACCCGCGAATACGCCATGGGCCACTTCCAGGACGCTCTCGCCGGCATCAACACCTCCGCCAATTCCGCCATGCGCGAGCTGGCCGACGCCATGGACGTGTCCTCCATCCCCTTCCAGCCGGACAACAACACCTGGTCCGAGGGCGGCGGCGTGGGCTTTGCCGTGGATCACAGCTCCGGCTACCGGTTCCCGCAGGCGGAGAGAGGACGCGGTCCCGTCCGTGCCATCCATCTCTTCAACGAGACCATGTACGACAGAGAGGAGTGCGCCGAGGTCACCGTCTGGGACTTTAATTACGATATGGGCAGAGCCGTCGTCACCGATACCGCCGGAAATCCCGTGCCCTTCGAGGTCCTCGCAGCCGGTCAGGGCTACTGGGGCCACCAGTTCACAAAGCTCCTGATTCAGGCGAAGATCCCGGCCTTCGGATGGAACACCTATATTCTGAAGCTCAAATCCTGGGAGGGGATCTCCGCCGTCGCTACGGACAACCTCTGCGGCGACTGGTGCGACTACATCACCGACCATCCCTTCGTGCTGGAGAACAGCCGGGTGAAGGCGGTCTTCGATCCCATGACCTTCGCCATGACGGAGCTCACCGACAAGAGAACCGGCGAGCAGATCGTCACCCCGGACCGCCCCTCCGCCCTGTTCCGCTATATCAAGGAGAATCCGCGCCACGGCATGACCGCCTGGAGAGTGGGCCCCTACATGAGCGTGGAGACGCTGAACGCCGAGGGCAGGGACGTCCGGCTCCAGGACTGCGGCTCCACCGGACTGCGCAGCTGGCTGAAATACCAGGTGAAATTCGCCTCCTCCACCCTCACCGTCACGGCGGAGCTGAGAGGGGAATCTCCCGTTGTCAACTTCCACTGCGACGTGGACTGGCATGAGATCGGGCGCGGCGGGGATTACGTTCCCCAGCTGAACTTCGTCCTTCCCGTGTCCTACGCGCCGACGGGCTACACCTACGACATTCCCATGGGCACCATAACCCGGGGAGACATCGCCCACGACGTGCCCGGCAACTCCTTCATGCGGATCGAAAAGGATGGGGACGCCGCCTTCATCGTGACGGATACCAAGTACGGCTTCCGGGGCCACGACTGCGCGGGCGCAGTCACGCTCATCCGGGGTTCCGTGGATCCCGATCCGTGGCCGGAGCGCGGCGCTCACCACTTCAACCTGGGCGTGGGCATCGCGGCGGCGGACGAGCAGAAGCGGCTGGCGGTGGAATACGTCCATCCCGTCTCCTTCAACGCCGGCGTGAAGCATGAGGGCGGAACCCTGCCGCTCACCGGATCCTTCCTGACCCTGGGCGACTGCGCCGACCGGATCATTGTCTCCGGCGTCAAGAACGGCGAGGACGGCGGCCTCATCGTGCGGGTGGCCGATTACGCGGGCAAGGGCGGCCGGGCTGCGCTGACCCTCTGCGATGCCGCGCCCGCGCCGGAGAAGGCCTGCCTTGTGGACGTGACGGAGCGCCATGTCCTCGGCGAGTGCGCGGTGGAGGGCAGAACCGTTTCCTTCGACATCGCCCCCTTCGCCATGGCCACGGTGAAGATCGTCTGATCCTATAGTGTGTTCACACTATAAGGAAAGAAACGCTGCGCGTTTCAAATCTCATTAAATCCCGTTGCGCACGGGAGGCGCCGGGGAGGGATACCGGCTCAGGCCGCAGGTACCCCTCCCCGGAGGGTCCCCCTGGGCCGGAGAGCATAACCTGACAGCTCATAGCTGAATCGAAAATCGGTTGTGCATCCTACATCCTCGCGCGGACCACGTTGCGTCAGTTGAAACATGCGATGAACTCCGTCGGGGACGAAGTTCATCGGTTTGCTCTGCCAAAAAGGCGACGCAAACATCGATCGAAGCGCGCATGACACGGAACGCGATAGAGAGAGCAGGGTCCTATTCTTTGGCCTCTGCGTCTTGAGCATGCTTGGCTGATCGATGCAGGACAAGGCATTTCCTTCTTGGGCTTTGAATAGTATAAAATCACATAAAGAAAAAGCTGTCGGACGCAGAATCCGGCGGCTTTTTCATGGGCGGTTCAGAACGGGTTATACTATTCCCATCCTAAAAAAGACAAACTGACCAAGGTGCGTGAAAAAAGAACATGAAAAGATGCGCTGTACGTTACCTCGTGCTGTACTTTGAGAAGGAAGCTGCACCAGTGTAATTTAAAAGTTCTTGCCAGGCTTCTTTCAAGAAGCCGCGTTTCCCTCTTTGCTTGAGATTAGTTTCATTCCTTTTCCCCACTGTTTTTCCCCTCCTGCTCCCGGAAGAGTCGGAGGGCGTCGTATATGCCGGAGAGGGGGATCAGGGCGGTGTCGGCGGGCAGCTCTCCGGCCCGGGAGGCGCAGCGCTTCGGCAGGGCAATGCGCTTAAAGCCCAGCCGCACTGCTTCGTTTACCCGCTGTTCCACGGAGGCGGCGGAGCGGAATTCCCCGGACAGGCCAAGCTCCCCGAAGGCGATCACGTCGTCCGGAAGGGGGATATCCCTGAGGGAGGAAATCAGGGCCAGGCACACGGCGGCGTCCGCGGCGGGCTCGTCCAGCCTCAGTCCCCCGATGACGTTGAGATACACGTCGCAGGCGGAGAACTTCAGTCCCAGCCGCTTCTCCAGTACTGCCAGCAGCAGGCAGACCCGGTTGTAGTCCACCCCGTTTGACGTGCGGCGGGGGGAGGGGAATACCGTGGGCGTCACCAGGGCCTGGACCTCGGCGATGAGCGGACGGCTCCCTTCCATGACGCAGACCGCGCAGGATCCGCTGACCCCCGTGGGCCGTCCTTCCAGCAGCATGGCCGAGGGATTGGGCACCTCTTCCAGCCCCCGCTCCCCCATCTCGAAGACGCCGATCTCGTTGGTGGAGCCGAAGCGGTTTTTCACGGCCCTCACGATCCGGTGGGGCATGGACCGCTCGCCCTCGAAGGTCAGCACCGCGTCCACCATGTGCTCCAGCACCTTCGGACCCGCGATGCCGCCCTCCTTGTTGACGTGTCCCACGATGACCACGGAGGCCCCGTTACACTTGGCCCGTCCGATGAGCAGGGAGGCGCATTCCCGCACCTGGGTCACGCTGCCGGATGCGGAGGAAACGTCCTCGGCGTACATGGTCTGGATGGAGTCCACGATCATGAGGTCGGGCTTGATCTTGTCGTATTCGGAGAGAATGTCCCCGATGGAGGTTTCCGTCAGGACATAGAGGTATTCCGCGTTCACGCCCAGCCGCTCCGCCCGCATTTTCAGCTGGCCCCGGGATTCCTCGCCGGAGACGTAGAGCACCTTGCAGGAGTCCCCGATCTGCCCGCAGAGCTGCATGAGCAGGGTGGACTTGCCGATCCCCGGTTCCCCGGCCAGAAGAATCACGGAGCCCTCCACCAGTCCCCCGCCCAGAACCCGGTCCAGCTCGCCGATGCCGGTGGAGTGGCGCAGGTAGGACGGCATGTCCACGTCCCCGAACCGGACGGCGTGCTCCTTTTCCCCCGGACGCGCGCCGGTGAGCCTTCCCGCGGATCTTGCGGCGGCGGATTTCGGCGGGGCGGCGTAGGTCTCCTCCTCAAAGGTGTTCCACGCGCCGCAGCCTGGACAGCGCCCCAGCCATTTCGCGCTCTGATAGTCGCATTCCCGGCAGGTGTAGACGGTCTTTCCTGTTTTCATTTCATTCCTCCGTGCAGGTTCTCTCTGTGAGATTATAGCAGATCGCGCCGAAAACGTCAACGGCGGCCGCGCGATTCTGAAAAATCGGTTAAAAATGCCCGATCCGACTTGTATTGTGCTAAAATCTGCTGTATAATACCCTTGACTCATGGCAATGCGGGAAGGAGGGGAACGGATGAAGCTCGACATGACGCCGAAGGACGGGCGGGATTTCATGAAGCGGATCCTGATCATCATTACCATTGCCGTCGGCGCGGTGCTGCTCTATCTCTGGCACGAGGCCATCGGAGAGTTTTTCACCAAATGCGTCCGGGTGCTCAAGCCCCTGATCTACGCGGTGGTGATCGCCTACATCCTCTGGCCCATGACGCGGTTTTTCGAGCAGAAGGCGTTCGACCGCCTCGGCCGGGACAAGCCGAACAAGCGCCTGATCCGCACCCTGTCCCTGCTTCTGACCTATATCATCTTTCTTCTGATTCTTGTGCTGTTCTTCTCGACGGTGATCCCCCAGATCGTGGACAGCGTCAAGACGCTGGCGGACAAGGCGCAGGGCTACGTCGTCACCGTGCAGAACTGGTTCTACGAGCTCTCGCCCGAGACGCCCGTGATCGGTCCCCTCATGGATACCGAGCTGTTCCAGGAGCTGCGCGGAAAGCTGATCGAATACACCACGAAATTCATCGAATGGCTGACCGGAAACATGACCGACATCGTCTCCGGCGTCACCAACTACGCGAAGACCTTCGCCACAGAGACCTGGAACGTGGTGCTGGGCATCATCTTCAGCGTGTACTTCGTCCTGTTCAAGGAGAACCTCTTCGCCCAGCTCTCCAAGCTCATGCATGCCTCTCTGAAGGATAGACATTACGAGCGGGTGACCCACTACGTGATGCTGACGGACCGGACCTTCGGCGGCTTCATCAACGGCAAGCTGCTGGATTCCCTCATCATCGGGCTCCTCTGCTTCGTCATCATGAAGATCTTCCGCATGCCCTACGCCCCTCTCATCAGCATGATCGTGGGCATCACCAACGTGATCCCCTTCTTCGGTCCCCTGATCGGCGCGGTGCCCTCGGCCTTCTTCATCCTCATCGCGGATCCGAAGATGACCCTGTGGTTCGTGCTTATGATCATCCTGCTCCAGCAGCTGGACGGCAACGTCATCGGCCCGAAGATCCTGGGCGACTTCGTGGGGCTCAATCCCCTGTGGATCATCGTCTCCATCACCGTCATGGGCGGGTTCTTCGGCGTCTTCGGCATGTTCTTCGGCGTCCCGACCTTCGCCGTGATCTACGCGGTGGTGAAGGAACTGACGGAGAAGCGCCTGGCGGACATCGGCAAGCCCGTGGAGACCAAGGACTACTACGACGACCCGGATTACGAGGAGATCGTCAATCCGGAGAACAAGGACGGCCGACTGGCCCCGGTGTCGAAAAAGGTGGGCGAGAACGTCCGGAAAGCCGTGGCCTTTGTGGGCAGCCGTCTTCCCATGAAAAAGCCTTCGAAGAAGGACCGGAAAAAGAAATAAGAAAAAGGGCCCGAAGCGGTCCGGAGCGTGTCCTCGTGCGGGATGCGCTCTTTTTCTCTGTCCGTGAAAATGTCGCTTTCCATGCGACCATTTTCCGCCCGGCCTGTGGTATGATAGGGGCACGAAGAACAAGTCATACCACACATCACGATAACGGAGGATTTCATCATGAAAAAAGGACTGACCGAGCTTGTATTCATTCTGGACCGCAGCGGCTCCATGGCTCCCCTGGCGGAGGACACCATCGGCGGCTTCAACGCCATGATCGCGAAGCAGAAAAAGGAGGAGGGGGAGTGCCTGGTCTCCACCGTCCTCTTCGCCAACGACAGCGCGGTGATCCACGACCGCCTGCCCCTCACCGAGGTGCCGGAGCTGACGGACCGGGAGTATTACGCCGGAGGGTGCACGGCCCTTTTCGACGCGGTGGGCGGCGCCGTGAAGCATATCTCCACCATCCACCGCTACGCCCGTGCGGAGGACGTGCCGGAGAAGACCCTGTTCGTCATCACCACGGACGGCATGGAGAACGCCAGCCATTCCTATTCCGGAAAGAAGGTCCGGGACATGGTGGAGGAGATGAAAAAGAAAAACGGCTGGGAGTTCATCTTCCTGGCGGCCAACATTGACGCGGCGGAGGCGGCCTCCCATATCGGCATCGCCCCGGAGAGGGCCATGAACTACACCGCGGACAAGGCGGATACCGGCCGTCTCTTCCGCCGCATCGGACGCACCGTGGGAGCAGCCCGCGCCTGTGCCTCCCCCATGGAAATGACCGCCGCGCTGAAGGACGACGTGGGAGACGAGGACTGATACAAATCCGAGAGCATGGAAACCGAGGTATGCTCACATAATCAAGGAAAATCCTTGTCCGGCAACGATTTGCGCAGCCAGCTTAAGACGCGGAGAGAAAGCTGATTGTTCGATCTCTCTATCGCGTCCCATGTCATGCGCGTTTCGATCGCTGTTTGCGTCTGCCCCCCCACTCAAATTTCATTTGAGTGAGCAGAGCAAACCGATGAACTTCGACCCCGACGGAGTTCATCGCATGTTTCAGCTGACGCAACGTGGTCCGCCGGAGTTGCGTAGCAACTCCCGAAGAATGCAGAGCATTCTTCAGGCGAGGACATGGGATACGCAATCGATTTTCGATTCAGAAATGAGTGATAAGGGTTATGCTCTCCGGCCCAGGGGGATCCTCCGGGGATGGGGTCTCACTTTCACTTTGTGAAAGTGGGCGGCCATGAGCCGGTATCCCTCCCCGGCGCCCGTCCCGCGCAGGGACAATAAATCCGGAAACGCGAAGCGTTTCCTACCTCACGCCCCCAGCTGCTTCTGATCGAAGGCGTAAAGGGCCTCGTTGATGGCGAAGATATTGTAGTTCCCCCGCTCGATGAAATAGCGGACGATCACGTCGAAGGGAGCGGAGGGGGAGAGGGCGTACCCGGCCTTCAGCAGCAGCTCCTCCGTTTCCGGCAGGGACAGCTCCAGGGCGACGGCGAAGGCGATGGCGGTGGGCTTGCTGGGGCGGTACTGCGGGTCGCTGCGGATCTTGGAGAAGAGCTTGCGGTCCACGTTGGCGCGGCGGTAGCATTCCGCGTCCTTCATCCCCCGCTCGTCGATCTTCCGCAGCAGCATCTCGGAAAAGCTCTCGTCGATCATGGAGAGGGCTTCCTCGAGGGACATGGAGGACGGCCGGTCTGCGCCGGGAGAGGGAGCGGCAGCCGGAGCGGGAATCGCGGCGTCCTCCGGAAAGCGCTCTGCCTCTTCCCGCCTTTTGTCCGACACGGGGGAGGCCATGCTGAAGGAGAGGGCTTCATCCCGGGGGGCGTTTCCCCGGGCGCCTTTGTTCGGTTTGTCCGCCCAGTGGAAAAGTCCCTTCTTCTTTGCCTTCGGAGCTGGCCCTGACGGTGCGCTCACGGCGTTCATGGCGTACCGGGGCGCGTCAAGACCCTCCAGGATCCGGCGGAGCTCTCCGTACCCCGCGCGGAAGGTGACGGGCGGGTCGTACAGGGCCAGGCGCACGTCCATGTCCCCGTGTCCGTCTTCGAGAAACGCGGCGATTGTCTCTTCGGCGATTCGGAGCGCTTCCTTTCCGGGATACCCGTAGGCTCCGGCGGAGATGAGCGGAAAAACGACGGAGGCGCATCCGGATTCCGCCGCCAGCTCCAGACTGTTCCGGTAGCAGGACGCGAGGATCTCCGCCTCACCCGCCCCGCCGCCGCTCCAGATCGGGCCGACGGTGTGAATGACGTACTTCGCGCGCAGGGCGTAGGCAGCGGTCCGCTTGGCCTCCCCCGGGCGGCATCCTCCCAGTCCTGCGCATTCGCGGCGCAGTCCCGGACCGGCAGCCGTATGGATGGCCCCGTCCACGCCTCCCCCGCCCAGAAGGGACGGATTGGCGGCGTTGACGATGGCGTCGGCTTCCATTTTGGTGATATCTCCGTGGACAAGGGTGAAGGGCATGGCTCAGAGCTCCTTTCCGTGTACGGCCCGGTATTCCTCCGAGAACCGCAGAATGGGGGCGCGGGGTAGGGGACCCTCTTCGTTTCCGATGAGGAATAGATAGACAGAGCGGTGGACCTCCCCGTCCCCCTCCGCCTCGCAGACCACCGTGAAGGCTTCTCCCGCCGGAACCGGAAAACGCACCGTGCTCCCCGCGCATTCGACCGGGATCCGGAAGGCTTCGTTATCCGTCCCCGGAAGCAGGGAATACCCCTCACGGTAAGCCGATACGGACACGGTGTCCGCGCCCCGGTTCCTGTCGTCCGAGAGGAAGACGTTTCCCTTGAAGGTCTCGCCGGCCTGCCAGACCAGCTTGTCGTACCGCAGCGTCGCCCGGAGGGGATCCTCGGCATCCCGGTAGAAGTACAGGGCCAACTTGGGCTCCCCGTAGAAATCCGCCATGGAGGTGCAGGACACGTTGGGCCAGGGCTCGTTCAGCTGCCAGACAATGGCCCCGACACTTTCCTGAAGCGGATCGGGGAACAGAGGACCGGGGGCCAG
>CACWLT010000024.1 GCA_902761695.1 uncultured Ruminococcus sp. | reverse complement strand
CTCTGCGAAAAGGGCCTGTTCCGCAACGAGGGCGGGGAGGTCCGCGCGGCTGTGTCCCGGGAGGAGTTCAACGGACGCCGTTCGGAGCAGTTTGTCAACGAGACCTTCGGAGGTTCCCTGCCGCGCTTTCTGACGGCCTTTTCCCGTGGGAAGAAGCTGAGCGAGGACGAGGTAGCCGCGCTTTTGAAATTCATCGAAGAAAACAGGCAAGGGGGGTGAGCCCGTGACCGACATATTCATGACCGTACTGCGCATGAGCCTGACGGGATCGCTTGTGATCCTCGCGGTCCTGCTGGTGCGTATGATTCTGAAAAAAGCCCCGAAGCGGTGGTCGTGGGCACTGTGGCTCATCGTCCTCTTCCGCCTGCTCACGCCCTTCGGTATCCCCCTGTCCGTGCCCATGCCGAAACTTGCGGCTCTGTCCGGCGGGACGGGATCCGTGTTGGACAGCACGGAGACGCCCGCCTCATCCCCGGACGCCGTGCTCCCGTCTCTCGGTCCGGCTGTCGGTACGGGAGAATCGACCGCTGCGGTTTACGCACCCGATCCTTCCGTGAACAGTCCATCGGCGTCCGGCGGAGAAGCGGATGACGGGGGGATCTCCCTGCCCTCGCCGGCTGAAGAGGACAGAGGAAACGACCGCGCCGACCTGCGGGACCGCGTTCTGACCGTGCTTCCCTTTGTCTGGCTTGCCGGAGCGGCGGCGCTGGCGGGGGGGAATCTCGCGTCGTACGGGATTCTGAAAAAACGGCTGGCGGAGGCGGTCCCGTCCGATGCGCGGGGCGTATACCTCACCGACCGGACGGACTCCGCCTTCGTGGTGGGGCTGATCCGTCCGAAAATCTACCTCACTGGTTCAATCCGCTGGTCTGGCTGGCGTTTTCCCTGTCCGGGAAGGATATGGAGCTGTCCTGCGACGAGGCGGTGCTGACCCGGGCCATGAACCGGGCTGAAAGCCGACCGGACGAAAAGGGCGACACATCCGACGCCGAAATCCGGGCCGTCTACGCGAAGACGCTTCTGAAATTCGCCTCCCGGGGCCGGATCGCGGGACCCGCCCTGGCCTTCGGTGAGGGGGAGACCGGCAGCCGCGTGAAGAACGTGATGAAGTACAAAAAGCCCGTCGTGTGGGTGAGCGTCGCGGCGGCGGTGGTGCTCGTGCTCACGGGCGCGGTGCTGGCGGTGAACCTGACGGCGCGGGAAACAAAGCTCCCGCACACAATATATACGGCAAAAGAAGTGGTCTTTTTTGACCTCGGTTCCCCCGATATAAGCGAGGAAACGGCCGACGGTCTTCGTCATGGGATCGGTCAGCTGCGCTGGATGCTGGCGGGAGACGGTACGCTCTACATAACGGGCCCCGGCATGGCGGACTGGTACGCAAACGAGGCCCCGGGCGGCGGAACGGTGCAGTGGATCCGGGACGGTACGCTGATCTCCGACTGTGTCCGGGGGATCGACAGCGCGGAGGAGTTTGCGGAAATGATCCGGGAGACCACGGGTGTTGAGATCGGACGAATTGTTGACGCGGTTGTCAGCATCACCGAACCGTACAGTCCCAACCACTCTTCCTATGACGCTCTTTTCTCAACGGCTGACGGAAAAATCCGGGCTGCCTCCGTCGTAGGGCGGGAGACCCTTGAAAAAGGGAAGGCCGTCTTCCTGATCGAGCTGGCGCCGGAAAAAGGTTCCGGGAGCGGAGGCGACGCGTTTTTCTACAAATCACTTCATAATCCCGTCTCGGATCTTCTTTCCTGGGAGGAACAGCCTGAAGTCTTCATCTATAACGAACTGCGGGACCGGGAGGACCGGACGATCCTTCTGTTCATGGCCGGGGAGCAGATCAGCACGCGCATCGGACAGCCGGACAACGAAACGCCCTTTCACTTCGGCATCGCGGTCTTCCTGCCCGAAGCGGACGGGGTGGGACTGCGCCTCGCGGACTGCCAAATCTGCCCGGATGTGACCGTCACGCGCCAGTTCCGGGACGCGGGCATTGACGAGCCGCAGGAGCCGGGAACGGTGCGGCGGGACGGGGACGACTTCGTCTTTCTGACGGAGGACGGGCAGTCGATCCGGGCCAGTCTCACCCTCCCGAAGCGGAAAAAGACGCTTCTCGGCAGGACGGAATACGTCGGCGCGTGCTCGATCCGGTTCCCCGGCAGCGCGGAAGAGGCCTACGAGGTCCCGGCGTTTCTGGACGCGCTCCCGTACACCCGCTATTCGGTGGAGGAGATGCTGTACCATACCAGGGATCTGACGCCCGAGCAGACAGAGTTTTTGTCCAGCCGCCGGTTTGAAATCTCCGGGAACTGCTCGCTCTGGGGCACCGACTGGGAGGATACCTGGTCCTATATCGGGAAAGGAACCCTGAACCCGATCCTGGGAGGCCGTTCCGTGGAAGAGTGGATCCTCGATCAGACGGGGGTGGAGGTGGAGCTTGTGAAGGAGGCGCGCCTCTTCTCCGGGCAGATGAACCACGGAACTATCCTCTTCTCGACGAGGGACGGGGGATTCTATGCCGCGACGGTCTATCCGGGAGACGAACCGGATTCCCGGGAATGCAGAAGCCTCTTCCGCCTGCGGTGTGAAGAGGATCCGGGGAACCGCCTCTGGATCGACGAAGGCTTTGCCGAACGCACGCTTCAATCCGCGCTGGAGCGGGACGTACACGTTCCCGCGCTGCATACGGTTTACCCGCCGGGGATCGCCGTGGTTCCGTTTGTCACGGGCCTGACGTGGAAGGACATAAGCAGGTTGGTGATGTACGACGCGGCGAAGATCTCCTGTCAGATCGGCGCGGCGGTGTTTGAGCTGGGGAGCCGGTCCGCAAGGCTTCTGAAGTGGTCTGTGTTCGAGGACGTTTCCTTTACCGGGTGGTATCCGGAGGGGGACATGATTACCTGCGCATTCCCGTCGGACGACACGGTCCTCTTCACCCTGCCCGACGGAACCTCCGCCCGCGCCGACCTCACCCTCCCGGAGCGGGAAACCATGCTCTTCGGCCTGATCGAACGGAATCTGCTTGTCGGCGAATGCGCGATCCGGTTCACCGTGGAGAAAGAGGGGGCCGACGCTGCCGCGGTGCGGTTCGTCCCCTTCGATCCCTACGATCCGAACGCCTTCGCGCAGCTCGGAAACACGGAGCCCGAAGGACAGTCCGAAACACACTCCGAAGGACCATCCAAAGGACAGACCGATGCGGGACCCGAAGGCGGGACGCTCTGGACCTCCCCGACCGGCTTGTTTTCGCTGGACCTTCCGGAAGGGTTTCTCGACGCGGTCGAAGTCCGGACGGGCGAGCAGCGGAACGGCGGATTTGCGGACCCGGAGTACTGGGCCACCTTCGTTTTGAAGGATCCGGGGGACGGAGACGGGGTTCTCGGCTCGCTGGTCCTGTACCCCCATCAGCTTGAACGGTATTACCTGACGGGCAGACAGGAGTATTCGACCCTGACCTTTGCGGACGGGCGGAGCTTTGAATTTGCGCTGGTCTTCCCGGAAAACCCCGCGCCGTATCTGGACCTATATACATACCGTATCGCTCAGCTGGCCACCGTCGCGGCGTCGGCGAAGTTCCCGGAGAGCACCCGCGTGACGCTTTCTCCCGGGAATGCGGCGCAGAGTCTCTGGGGCAAACTGTTCAAGGCTTACAACATTACCTACGGACACAGGCCCGATTACCGAATTGTCGAAGACCCCTCCCCCTGCCCGGACGAGGAATATCTCAGCTACGCGATCTACCGGATCCCGACGGGCAAGGGCGCCTGGGAGGACGAGCAGTATTACTGGTTCCCCGTGATCTTTCCCTTCGCCGTGGACAAGGAAACCGGCGAAATCTATAAAGTCTATGAGGGCTGGGATCCGGCGGCGAAGGAGAGCTATACCCGGTTCACCCCCTTCAATCCCTACGCCCCGAACGCCCTGTCCTTCGCAGGATGAAGGTAGAAAAGACTTCGCCTTTACAGACCCTTCCTTCTCACAATAAAAGAACGCGAGGGCAGGAATGCCCTCGCGAGCTGATTCAGTTCAGCGAAAGAATCCGCAAAGGCAAAGCCTTCGGTTCCTCAGTTATCCGCCAGGTTATACCCATCCTTCATGGCGACGGACGCTTCCTTTACCACTGCGTTCAGAACGGCCGTCGTCTGCTCCTTCGCCATTTCACAGAGCTTTTCGTTGGCCTCCGCCGCCAGGGTGAAGTCACCGCTCTCCGCCATCCTCCGGTCGTATTCCAGCACGATGCGCCGCCCCTCCGTCATCACTGCGTTCTGATACCGGGTCACGGCCTGAACGCAGGAGGGGAAATGGGGATCGGCCAGCGCGGCCACCAGACGGCTGCCCCAGTAGAAGTTCTCCGTGGAGACGTCCGTGGTCACCTTCGCGAGATACGCCGGCATCTTCTCCACGCAGGGATAGACCGGCAGGAGCGCGTCGAAGGTGGTGGGCCCGAAGCAGATCCATTCCAGCCCCTTCAGCGGTTCCGGCACGCCCTCCCGGATCTGGCAGACCGAGGTCACGCCCGTGCGGTTGATGCCGATGGAGCGGTACATGCCCCGCTTGCCGCTGTCGATGTTCGAGTAGGGATTGTAGGGCGTGCCCTGATAATGGGAGGACAGCATGTACTTCACGTCCTCCACGGCGACTTTCCGGTCGGGCACCAGGCACCAGGGGATGTTGTCGCTCTCCGGGGTGAACTCCGCGTCCGGACCGTCCCAGCGGTGGGAGTAAGGCGTCAGGTACCGGCCCAGGAACCAGGCCCGGGGCGTGTTGTAGATGTGGTCCATGTCCGTGTGGGAGCCGAAGATGTCCCGGGGATTGAACCGCCCGCCCTGATTCAGATCGAGCCGGTTCTCCGCGATGAATTCCCTGAGATCCGCCGAGCAGAGGCTGTTTTCCCGCGCCCCGAAGGCGTCCTCCAGATCGAAGGCGTCCATGCCGAACTGATTGGGCGCCAGCACGCAGACGTCGTCCGGAACGCGCTTCGCCATCCAGTGGTGCCCGCCGATGGTCTCCAGCCACCAGACCTCGTTCTCGTCGTTGAAGGCGATGCCGTTGGACTCGTAGGTGCCGTATTTCTCAAGCAGGGAGCCGAGCCGCAGCACCCCCTCACGCGCCGAGCGGATGTAGGGCAGCACCAGCACCACGATGTCCTCCTCGCCGATGCCGCCGGGGATGTCCTTCTCGCGGCGTGTTTTCGCCTTTTTGAAGGTCACCAGCGGATCCGCCGCCAGCACCCGGGGATTGGAGGTGATGGTCTCCGTGGCGGTCATGCCCACATTCGCCGCGTTGATGCCGGTGGCCGCCCAGACGCCGTTTTTCGGGTCCACGCTGGGGCAGGCCGTGTAGCGCATGGGATCGTCGGGAAGGTCGATCTCCAGATGGGACAGGACGGTCTTGTACTTCCGGGGCTGATCCTCCGGGTTCACCACGATGAGCTTCTTCACGTCGAAAAAGCCGTCGTCGGTGCGGGCGATCATGGTGGAGCGGTCGTTGGACGCGTTCTTGCCGACCAGAACTGTTGTGCAGGCCATGGAAAAAGTCTCCTTTATCGTCAAAACAGAATGAATTTGCGGTTTTCGCCCCACCATTGTACCAGAATCCCGGTTCAATTGCAACCCGCCGCCGGTTTTTTTCTCCGCAGCCCTTGCTTTCTCGCAGCGGATTTGCTATGATGGAGGGGAAAGAAACATCATCCGCAGAATCGAGGGAGATTTGCCATGAAGCTCGCCACCACCACCGGGGATTTTTCCGCCTATACCGATTCCCAGACCGACTGCATGCGCTGGATCCGGGAGGCCGGATTCCGGTATATGGACTACAATTTCGGCATGGACCTGAGCCGGAAAAACGGCGTCTTCGGTCCGGACCCCGGTGCCTTTCTCGCGGACGTGCTCCGGGAGGCGGACCGGCTGGGGGCGTCCTTCGTCCAGGCCCACGCGCCCATGGGAAAGCCCATCGAGCGGGGCGCTTATCACGAGGACTTTGTGAAGATGAACCTCGCCTGCATCGAAGCCTGCGCCGCTCTGGGCATCGACCGGCTGGTGATCCACTCCGGGTACGAGATGGGGATCTCCAAAGAGGAGTGCTTCGCCCGGAACCGGGATTTCTTCATGGAACTGCTGCCCGCCGCCGAGGAGGCCGGGGTGAACATCCTCGTGGAGAATTTCAACAAGATGTGCGTGGACGGCATGTACTGGATCGACAACGCGCCGGATCTTTTGGCCCTGATCGATCTGGTGGACCACCCCTTCTTCCACGCTGTCTGGGACGCGGGTCACGCCAATATGCAGGATATGCCCCAGCATGAAGCCCTCGCCATTGTGGGAGAGCACGTCATGGCCCTCCACATTCAGGACAACATGGGGGATACGGACGCCCACATGGCCCCCTTCTTCGGCACCCTGAACCTGGATTCCCTCATGCGGGGACTCACGGACATCGGCTATCGGGGGTACTTCACCTTTGAGGCCGGGAATTTCTTCCTGCCCGGAAACCGCAGGCGTCCCTCCGGCGGGGAGAACCGTCTCCTCAATCCGCCCCTGGAGCTGCGCGTCCGGGCCGAGGCTCTGCTGTACGACATCGGCCGCACGGTGCTCTCCGCCTACGGCTGTTATGAGGAGTGAGACCATGACGGGAAAGCGAATCGCCGCCCTTCTCCTGGCCTTGACCATGACCGCCCTCGCCTCGGCCTGCTCCCGGACGGAACCGGAGGTAAACGCCCCCATCAGCGCCCCGGCGGATCCCGTCCCCGTGGAGGAGGTCCCGGATATTTCCGGAGATGCGGAGAAACCCGTGGAAACCGCAGCCGAAACCGAGCTGGTCCCGGAGCCAGCGCCGGAGGACGGAGAAGCCTTTGTCTCCCCCTATCCCAAGGGTCAGCGGGCGAAAACCGTGGTGCGGATTCCCGAGCCCTCCTCCTTCAGCGAGAAGCTGACCGTCGCCTCCCTGCAGGGACTGGCGGCAAAGCTGACGGACGAGCAGATCCTCATCCGGACCGGCGCGGCGGACCTCTACACCCCCCTCATGGAATCGGAATGGGGCGCGGAGATCACAAACCGCGTCGGAGGAAAGCCCGCCACCTTCGCCAACCTGCTCTCCGGATACCGGGATCGTCTCCCGGGCGGGTATATCCTCTGCTCTTCCACCCCCGGGGACCCCTCCGTCTCCGCCGCTGTGTCGGTCGCGGGGGTCACGGACTGCGTCATCGCCACGGAGGAAAACCGTGCGGCGGTGGAGAAAGCCGGATACACCCTCTTCCTCGATCTGACCGGGAAGGGGGACGACTGGCTCCGGGCCTCGGAATACTGGGAAAAACTCAGCCGGACCGCCGCCTTCGAGCAGCCGGACTCCATGGCCCCGAAGCTCATCGACTACGCCGTCATGGCGGGCGCCTACTTCAATTTCTACGACGGAAAGAACGCGGCGGCCCACAAGAAGATGTACGACTTTCTGGACGACGGCGCGGTGATCTTCGGCTACAACAACACCCTGGGCGAGTTCGACACGGTGAAGTCCTTCTCCGAGATGAACCTCCAGATGGTGCCCGCCGACCATGCCTACAACCTCTCCACCCTGAGCGGTTTCCCCCTCCCGTCCCTGACCCAGGGAATTGATACAGTGAAGGAAGAAGCGCCGGAGAGCGTTCACACCCTCTGCATCGTCATGTCCGACGGGGACAATCTCCAGTGGGTGCTGAACAACTTTGCCACGGGCTCCGAGTGGTACGGCTCGAAGCGGCGCGGCGACTTTCCCATGGCTTGGGGCGTTTCCCCCGCCGCCCTGGACGTGGCCGCTCCCATGCTTTCCTACCTGTACGGCAGCCGGACGGAGCGGGACGAGTTCATCATGCAGCTGAGCGGGCTGGGCTACACTTTCCCCTCCCGCTGGAAGAAGGAGGTAAGGGCCGGCATGGCGGAGAAGCTGGCCGTCTCCATGAAGCGCGCCGGTCTGCGGTACGCGGAGATTCTCGACGACAACGGCTTCCGGGAGGATTCCCTCGGCGACTTCGCGGCACAGGACGGGATCGACGGGCTGTTCTACATCGAATACAGCGGATACGCCTCCCTGAACGGGAAGATCCTCTGGCTGGACGGGGTGCCCGCCGTGTCGGCCCGGTACATGATCTGGGCGGATCACCCCGGGGGCGGCCTCGGGTATATCGCCCGGAAGCTGGGCCGCGCCTCGAGGGATCCCGCCTCGGAGGACGCCTATTCCTTCCTCATCGTCCACGCCTGGTCGGGGATGAAGAACGGGGAACTGGTCCCCCACGGCAACACCATGGACGCCGTCGCGGAGCTGATCTCCCAGCTTGACCCGGGGGTGGAGCTGGTGACGCCGTCGGTGTTCATGGACCGCCTGATCAAAAACTGCGGCGGGCGGGAATAACATATGTACACGAAGAAGGAGAGAAAATCTTGTCAGCCATTTTGTATCTGATCCGGCACTGTGAGACGAAGGGGAACCGGGTGAAGTGCTTTCAGGGGCGGATCGACACGGACATCAGCGAGGCAGGGGCGGTTCAGCTGGAGCATCTCGGCAGGCGGTTCGCGGAGGTGCCCCTGACGGCGGTGCGCACCAGTCCCCTCCTCCGGGCATACCGGACGGCCGAGGCTGTATCCGCCCTGCACGGTCTCACTCCGCAGATCGACGAGCGGCTCATCGAGATCTGCGGCGGCATCTGGGAGGGGAAGCCCTGGGCCGATCTGCCCGCCCTCGATCCCGAACAGAGCCGGCGGTGGGTGAAGGAGCCATGGAACTTCTGCGCGGAGGGCGGGGAACCCATGCGGTCCGTCTATGACCGGATGCGGGAGGCCATCCTTGACGCCGGGGAGGCCTTCGACGGGGGATGCGCCGCTCTGGTCTCCCACGGATGCGCCGTCCGGAACGGGCTCTGCTTCGCCATGGGCCTGCCCCCCGAGGGACTGAACGAGGTCCCCTGGTGCGACAATACCGCCGTCTGCTGCCTGGAGGTGGAGCACGGCAGAGTCCGCGTCCTGTACGCCAACGATTCCTCCCACCTCCCGAATCCCCCCTCCGCCGCCGAAAAATCCTCCTGGTGGCGCGCCTGACCGGCAGACCTCCTTTTTCCCTGTTGACAGAACCGCCAAAAAGCAGTATAATAAATTAAACCACCCATCCTCGCTTCAGGAATGCACGGGGAAATCATGCGTATCACGCGCAGCATTCTCCTTAATCCGCGAAGCGTTTCCTTCCTATAACCTGGAGGTTCACCATGACCCTTCGTGAAAGAGCCATCGCCGCTCTCGAATGCCGCGTCCCGGACGCCATTCCCACCTTCGAGCTGGAATTCCAGCTGACGCCCGAGCTGCGGGGGGAGGGGATCAACTTCACATCCAGCTGGGAGCTGGACCGGCTCAAGCTCAGCGAAAAGGAGCGGGACGAGAGGCTCTATAAAAACGCCGAGCTGATGGTGTCCGTCTACGGAGAGCTGGAGTATTCCATTTTCAACGTGGCCTACCTGAACTATGAGGACGTGAAGAAAACCGTCCGCTGGATCAAGGAGCTCTCCGGAGACAAGTTTCTTCTGACCCACCACGGGGACGGCACCTTCGCCATTCCCGACGGCAACGATATGTTCGCCTTCGCCTACCGCATCGCCGACGACCCGGACGAGGTCCACGCCGAGGCGAGACGCATGGCGGACAACGCCATCGAGTATAACAAAAAGCTCTTCGACTGCGGCATCGAGTCCTTCATGCTCTGCTCGGACTACTGCTATAACTCCGGCCCCTTCCTCTCCCCGCAGATGTTCTCGGAGTATATCACCCCCTATCTGGCGGATATCATCTACAATATCCGGAAGATGGGCGGCTATGCCATCAAGCATACCGACGGCAATATCATGCCCATCCTGGACCAGCTCATCTCCTGCGAGCCCCACTGCATCCATTCCATCGACCCCATGGCCGGGGTGGATATCGCGGAGGTCAAGCGGCGCACCTATCCGAAGGGCATCGCCATGTGCGGCAATGTCAACTGCGCCCTCATGCAGACCGGCACCGACGAGGAGGTCCGGGAGAGCGCAATGTACGCCATCCGTTCCGGCAAGCCCGGCGGCGGCTATATTTTCTCCACCAGCAACGTCCCCTTCCGCGGCCTGGATCTGAACCGGTACCTCATGATCCTGGATATCTGGAAGGAGCACCGGTACTATACCGATCCGGCGGATATGACCTATACCGGATAATCCCCCCGCAGGCCGCAGAAATGCGGCCTTTTTTCATTTCTGAAAATACGATCCGCATAAATCCGCGCAGTTCCGGAAAAAGTCCTTGACATTCCCGCCCTTTTCCGTTACAATTAACTGTATATTGGCAAGATTTGACCAGCATCCCGACGGAGGAACAAAGAAGACTATGAAACTGCTGTTGACCGGCGTCCTGCCCTGGTCCGTCTGGAGCATCGCCCGGCGGCTGACCCAGGGGGGACATGAGGTGACGCTGGTAGGCGCGGCCCCCGATTCTCCCGGCGGCATCTCCGGCGTACGCCACGTAAAACTGAATCCCGGTGAGCGTGATACGACCCGATTCATCACGGCGGGTGGATACGACTCCATCCTGTTTTTCTTTGCGTCCCAGTGTGAGGACAGCCGTGAGTACGGCGCCGTGCAGGGCCGTCAGCTGGATGCCATGTTCGATATCCTGCACGGAGCGACCCATACCGGCCTGAGGCAGTTCATCCTCATCACGGACCAGCGGGTCTTCGGGCAGGGACAGGAAGCCCGGGAGGACGAAGAGCCCGTTCCGGATACCCCCACCGGCGTCATGATCCGGGCGGCGGAGTCCTGCGTCACCTGCGGCGTCCCCGAGGAGATCCGCACGCTTATCGTCCGCACCACATCCCTCTACGCCGAGAACGATCCCACGGACTTCTTCGGCCAGGCCCGCCGGTGCGCCGAAAGCGGCGTTGAGCTGGTCATGAACGGCAGCGCGGACACCCCCTGCGACTTCCTCCACGCGGAGGACTTCGGGGTCCTTCTGGAGTACGCCGTCAGCATGGAGCTCACCGGGGTCCTTCACGCGCCCCAGGGCAGACCCTCCACCTACGGCGAAACGGCCGATCTGCTGAAAAGCCGCCTGCCTTCCCTGTCCGTCTCCTTCCTGAGCGAGGGAAGACGGTGCCGGGCTGTGCTGAACGGATCGACGGCCTCCTCCCTGGGCTGGGTGCCGCGCCACGACTTCCGCCGGGAGATGGAAGAGCTCACCGCCCCGGAGAAAAAGGAAGCCGCCGCCGTCCGGAAAAAGAAAAAAAGCGACGGCATCCTCTGGGAGATCCTCAAATGGGTTGAGGTGGCCGGCCTGGCCTTCATCGCCGTGTGGCTGACCCGCCTGGGCGAGAACAGCGCGGCGTTGTCCTCCGTGGACTACATGCTCCTTTACGTGATCCTCATGGGCTTCATCCACGGGCGCGGCGCGGGGGTGACGGCGGCGGTGCTGATGTGCGCCTGGTACTGCGTCTCCTTCGTGAGCAAGGGCAATTCCGCGGCCGACCTTCTGTACAATACGGACCACTGGCTGCCCATGAGCGTCTATCTCCTGTCCGGCGCCCTCTTCGGCTATGCCCAGGACCGCCGCCGCCTGAAGGTGGAGACCCTGAAGGAGGAAAAGGAGGAGATCGGCCACGAGCGGGACTTCATGGAAGGCATCTATCAGCAGACCTACGAGGACCGCAACCAGCTGAAGGAGCAGATCTACCACTCCCGGGACAGCTACGGCCGGATCTATCAGATCACCAGGGAGCTGGATACCCTTCAGCCGGTCCAGGTCTTCCTCTCCACCCTCCATGTGCTGGAGAGCACCTTGCAGAACAACAACGTGGCCATCTACGAGTGCAAGCCCGAGACCTCCTATATCCGACTGGTGGTCCGTTCCCGGGAGATGCGCCAGCTGCCCCGGTCCCTCAACCTGAAGGAGTACCCGGAAATGCAGGAGGCCCTCATGGATGGGAAGCTCTTTGCCAACCGCAGCCTCCTGACCGGCTATCCCGTCTACGCCCTGCCCGTCCGCTCCGGCAACGAGGTCCTGGCGGTGCTCATGCTGTGGAGCGTGCCCTTTGAGCGGCAGAGCATGTATATGGAAAATCTTCTGAGCGTGGTGGCGGGTCTGGTGCAGAGCGCGCTGATCCGGGCCATGCAGTATCACGACCAGGTGGCGGACCTCTATTATCCGGATACCCATATCCTCACCTCCGAGGCCTTCCGCTCCGCTCTGGGCGTTTACGAAACCATCCGGCAGCGGCGCATGGGCGAGCACGTTCTCGTCCGCCTGCACACCGAACGGGAAATGGCCATGGAGATCGTGGACCGCTATATCGGCAAGCTGGTGCGCAGCACGGACCTGGTGGGGCGGCTGGACGACGGCGCGTATTACGTGCTGTTCCCCCAGGCCAACACGGACCGCATGCCCGCCATCGAAGCCCGTATGTCCGGCTCCGGCATCCGCTGCGAGGTCATTTCGGAGGACGTTGCCATTGGATAAGCTGACTGTGGTTCTGCTCATCGGGATCGTCCATATCCTCCTTTTCCTGGCCGCCCTGCTGCTGGGGAAGAGAAGGGGACGTCCCCTGTCGGGAGGGGAGGCGCTGTTTTGCTTCCTTCTGCCCGTCTTCGGCCCGGTCTGCGGCCTGGAGCTGGTGTACAGCCGGGAACCCGATCCGGAGCTGCTCAGGGAGATGGTCATGAATCCGGACGCCATGCGGAAGAGCTACATCGCGCCGGATCCCGAGGCCCCGGAGACCGCTCCCATGGAAGAGGCCTTCCTCATCAGCGAGCCCCACGTGCGGCGAGACATGATGATGAAGCTTCTGAACGACGACCCGGAGCACAACGTGGAGCTGCTCATGATCGCCCGCTTCAACGACGACCCGGAGACGGCTCACTACGCCACCGCCGCCCTGACGGAGTATCAGCGGCAGACGGAAATGAGCCTCCAGCAGAGTCAGGCCCTTCTGGCGAAGCAGCCGGACGACGGGGAGGCGCGGCTCGAATACATCCGCCGGCTCCGGACCTATATCAACAGCGGCCTTCTGGAGGGATCCCTCCTCGAACGGCAGCGGATCCTTCTGGAGCAGGAGCTGAACCGGCTGACGGAGGAGGAGACCGACGTGGGCCTCGGCTGTCTCCGTGCGAAGAACCTGTTGGAGCTGGGCCGTGCTCCCGAAGCGGCAAAGGCGGCCCGGGCCATGATCACGCGCTTCCCCGGCGAGGAGGAGCCCTGGCTTGAGCTGATGCGGATCTATGTGGAATGCCGCGACAGCCGGTCCCTCACCGCCCTGAAGCGGGAGCTGGACGGCGCGGGCGTCTTCTGGAGCTATGCCGGACGCGAGAAGATGGAGTATTTTCTGAAGGGGATTTCATGAAACGGGAGAATCATCTGTTTCTCTTTCTGTCCACGCCGGTGCTGTGCGTGGCGCTGGGACTGCTTTTGACCGTGTCCCACCGGGGCATGCCCATGGACCCCCGTCCCTCCCGGCTCGCCCCGCTGACGGCGGCTGAAGAGGAGGCGGAAATCCCGGAGCCCGAGGTGCTGCTTCTGGCTGAGGAGGACAGCGGCCTGCTCGCCACCGTGGAGGACACGCTGGACCTCATGCGGACCGGCTGGATCCGGCAGGACGGCTTTGACGGGACCGTACCCGCCTCCGTCCGCACGGTGCTGCTCTGCTCCCCCTCCCTGGACGATCTGGAAGGGGAAGGGGCCGTGGCGCTGATGAACTGGGTGGCGGACGGCGGCATGCTGGGGCTGATGCAGACCCCCTCCTCCGACGGCTGGATCCGCATTGCCGGGCGCAAGCTCGGGATCATGGACGGCTTCGGGGATTATCTGGAATACCATGCCTTCCGCTGGGAGGAGAGCGTTCTGCCCGTGTTCGACGGACTGTACTTCGACGAGGAGCTGGACGACTTCGCCATGCCCGTACGGCTGGAATCCGACTGCCGGGTGCTGATGACGGCCATGAACGGCGGTGAGGCCACCGTGCCGATATGCTGGACCCGGGACATCGGGGAGGGCAGAGCCGTCGTGTGCAACCACTCCCTGATCTCCGGCAAGGACGCCCGGGGAATGGTGAATATGCTTCTCTGCGCGCTGGAGGACGTGCTGGTCTATCCCATCGTCAACGCCGGGATGGTGTTCATCGACGACTTCCCGGCGCCTCAGCCCGAGGGCTTTGACGAAAGGCTCAGGCTCCAGTACGGCATGAGCATCCAGGGCTTCTTCCGGAACCACTGGTGGCCGGATATGAAGGCCTTCGCGCGGGATTACGGCCTCCGCTACACCGGCGTGCTGGTGGAGACCTACAACAAGACCATGACGGCTCCCTTCGTGCCCGACACGGAGGACAACAGCCTGATCCGCTATTACGCCTCGGAGCTGCTGCAGTCCGGGGGCGAGCTGGGGCTCCACGGCTACAACCATCAGCCCCTCTGCCTCACCGGCTGGCAGTACGCCGACGAGGACTACGACACCTGGAAGAGCACCGAGGACATGGAGGGCGCCGTGAAGGAGCTTGTCCGGTACGGCCATTCCTTCCTGCCCGACGCAGTGTTCACCAGCTACGTCCCCCCGTCCAACTACCTCAGCGACGAGGGGCAGGCGGTGCTGGTGAAGACCGTGCCCACCCTGGAGGCCGTCTCCGGCGTGTACCTGCCCGAGCTCGGCATCAACGCCCGCGTCCAGGAATTCCGGGAGGAGGCGGACGGCACCGTTTCCGTTCCCCGCATCACCTCCGGGTTCTCCCTGGATCCCTATGTGAAGCAGGCGGCGGCGGGCGAGCTGTCCCTGCACGGGGTCTTCTCCCACTTCATCCACCCGGACGATGTGCTGGACGAGGAGAGAGGCGCGCTCCTGGGCTGGGAGCAGCTGAAGACTGACTTTACGGACGCTTTGACGGAAATCACGGAAGCCTATCCCGCTCTCCGCTGGTGCACCGCCACGGAAGCCGCCGCCGCCGTCCAGCGGTACGACCGGATCCGGGTGAGCCGCCGCTGGGAGGGGAACACCCTGGTGCTGGAGCTGGGGAACTTCTACGACGAGGCGTGGTTCTGCCTGTCCGCAAAAGAGGCTCCCTCCGCGGTGGAAGGGGCGCAGATCTTTGAGGCCGGCGGTCAGATGTGGCTTTGCGCCAGCCGGAGCACCGTCAGGCTCGGATGGGAGGAGACGCCGTGAGAATATGCGTGATCTGCGAAGGCTGCTATCCCTTTGTGGCGGGCGGCGTGTCCAGCTGGCTCCACGGCCTGATCCGCGCCATGCCCGAGCACGAGTTCGTCATCTGGGCCATCGGCGCTCAGGAGAAGAACCGGGGAAAGTACGCCTATGAAATGCCGGAGAACGTCGTCGAGCTGAAGGACGTGTATCTGGACGAAATGATGTCCGCTCATCTGACCCGTCCAAAGCGGAAAAAGGTGACGGACGCCGAGCGGGAGACCCTTCTGGAGCTGATCCGGTGCGGAAAGCCGGACTGGGAGACGGTGTTCTCCTTCTTCTCGAAGTCCGCGCTGGAAAACGTCAGCTTCCTCATGAGCGAGACCTTTCTGGAGCTGATCGAGGAGCTCTCCGCGGCGGACTACCCCTACGTGGGCTTCACCGACTATTTCTACTGCATCCGGTCCATGTTTCTGCCCCTGCTCTACCTGCTGGGCAGCGAGATCCCGGAGGCGGATATCTATTATTCCGTGTCCGCCGGCTACGCGGGGGTGCTGGGCTCCATGGCCCACGTCCGCACCGGCAAGCCCTTCCTGGTGACGGAGCACGGCATCTACACCCGGGAGCGGGAGGAGGAGATCCTGCGCTCCAACTGGGTGCCGACCCACTTCAAGAACCTGTGGATCCGGATGTTTTACATGTATACCCGCTGCGCCTACCGGTACGCGGAGAAGGTCACCTCCCTCTTCTACCGAGCCAGCCTGATCCAGCAGGATATCGGCTGTCCGGCGGACAAATGCCGGGTGATCCCCAACGGCGTGGCCTACGAGAAGTTTTCCGCCATCCCCCTGAAGGAGCCGGACGGCTGGATCGACATCGGGGCCGTGGTGCGGCTGGTGCCCATCAAGGACATCAAGACCATGCTCTATGCCTTCGCCCTGGTGTGCGCCGAGCGGAAGAACGTCCGCCTGCACATCATGGGGCCCACCAACGAGGACGAGGAATACTACGCCGAATGCGTGTACCTCAGAGACGAGCTGGGGCTGGAAAACGCCATCTTCACCGGCCGGGTCAACGTGCTGGAGTATCTCCAGAAGATCGACTTCGTGCTCCTGACCAGCCTGTCGGAGGGACAGCCGCTGGCGGTGCTGGAGGGCATGGCGGCCGGACGTCCCGCGGTGACCACGGACGTAGGCTGCTGCCGGGAGCTTTTGGAGGGCGTGAACGACGATTACGGAACCGCGGGCTTCTGCGTGCCGCCCATGCATCAGAGCGCCATGGCGGAGGCGATCCTCTCCATGTGCGATCACGAGGCGGAGCGGCTGCGGATGGGCGTCACCGGTCAGCGCCGGGTGGGAGAGAACTACCGCCACGATCAGATGCTGAAGCGGTACGCGGACCTGTTTGAGGAAGGACTGCGCAGGTATTGCAGGCACTCTGGCCTGCGGTATCTGGGGATGCTTTGCGAACGGCATACAGGCTATCAGACAACTTTTATGGATGAGGAGAAGAGAAGGAATGCCGAACGATTT
>CACWLT010000023.1 GCA_902761695.1 uncultured Ruminococcus sp. | reverse complement strand
AGCTGTTTCAACGGGGGAAAAACCGTCTTCTGGTGACGCCGGAGGGGGAAATCGTCCTGAAATACGCCCGCCGGGCCCACGCTCTGTACGAAAAGATGCTGGAGGAGCTGTCCGATGAGGCCCGGGACATGACCCGCGTGAAGATCGGCATCACCCACACCTCGGAGAGCAACATCATCACGGAGGTGCTGGGAAAGTACGCCAGCGAGGAAGGACACCGCCGGAGCATAACCATTCTGACGGATACGATAAATAATCTTTATGACATGCTGTCCGATTACCGGATCGATCTGGCCGTGGTGGAGGGACGCCCCCGGGATCCCGGCATCTCCGCCCTGCTGCTGGACACGGACTATCTGGTCTGCGTGCTGTCCAACAACCACCCTCTGGCGAAGCGGAGCATGGTGACCCTCACGGACATCCGGAAGGAAAACCTGATCCTGCGCCTGCCCAACTCCGGGACGCGGAACCTCTTCGTCTCCGCCATCGAGCAGATGAACATGACCATCGAGGATTTCCAGGTGATCCTGGAGGTGGACAACATTGCCACCATCAAGGACCTGGTCCGGAAGGACATGGGGATCTCCATCCTGGCTAAATCCGCCTGCATCGACGAGCTGAAGAAGGGAAAGATCACCGTCCTGCCCATCGAGAATCTGTCCATGATCCGGGAAATCAACATCCTCTACCTGTATCGGGACACCGCAAGGCTGTATCTGTGAGTTATTTCTTTTATACAAAGCGGAACCGTCGTCTCCCTTCTCCGGGATGCGGCGGTTCCGTTGTGATTTATGCGGTTTTTCTTAATATATTCTCAATCTATAAAGGAGATCTGACAAAGATGTGTGATAAGTATAGCCCAAAAAGTGCGCTGTACGTTACCCCGAGCTGCACGAAGAAAAGAAAGCTGTACCAGTGCTATTTTAAAGTTCTTGCCGAGCAGCTTGCTGCTCTGGGTTTCTTTCAAGAAGCCGCGTTTCCTCTTCTTAGAATGAGATCAGCATTACGCCGTCCTGCACACGAGGGCTCCGTCCTCCGCGTCCACGGTGACGGTGTCTCCCTCCTTCAGGCTGCCGCCGAGGATGGTGCGGGCGATGAGGGTTTCGACCTTCGCCTGCAGATACCGCTTCATGGGACGGGCGCCGAAGACGGGATCGTAGCTCTGTTCGATCACCAGATCCTTCGCCGCGTCGGTGAGGCAGAGATGCAGGTTCTGCTCCTCGAGGCGCTTCGACAGGGACGCCGTCAGCAGGTCCACGATGCCGCGGATGTTTTCCTTCGTCAGAGGCTTGAAGAAGACGGTCTCGTCGATGCGGTTCAGGAATTCCGGACGGAAGGTGCGGCGCAGCAGGGCGGTGACCTCCTCCTTCGCGTCCATGGTGATCTCGCCCCGGCGGTCGATGCCGTCCAGCAGGGTCTGGGAGCCCAGGTTGGAGGTCATGATGATGATGGTGTTCTTGAAGTCCACGGTGCGGCCCTGGGAATCCGTGATGCGCCCGTCGTCCAGCACCTGCAGGAGAATGTTGAACACGTCCGGGTGCGCCTTCTCGATCTCGTCGAAGAGGACTACGGAATAGGGCTTTCTGCGGACGGCCTCGGTGAGCTGACCGCCCTCGTCGTAGCCCACGTATCCGGGAGGCGCTCCGATCAGACGGGACACGGAGAACTTCTCCATGTACTCCGACATATCGATGCGCACCATGTTGTGCTCGTCGTCGAAGAGGGACTCCGCCAGAGCCTTGGCCAGCTCGGTCTTGCCCACGCCGGTGGGACCCAGGAAGATGAAGGATCCGATGGGCCGGTTGGGATCGGCGATGCCGGCGCGGGAGCGGATGATGGCGTCCGTCACGGCGGAGACCGCTTCGTCCTGTCCGATCACCCGGCGGTGGAGAATCTCGTCCAGATGGAGGATCTTCTCCCGCTCGCCCTCCATGAGCTTGGCCACGGGGATGCCGGTCCAGCGGGCCACGATTTCCGCGATTTCCTCCTCGGTGACGGTGTCGCGGACCATGGGAGCGTTCTTTTTATTCTCCGCCGCGGCCTGGGCTTCCTCCAGCTTCTTCTGCAGCTCGGGCAGGGTGGAGTAGCGGAGCTTGGATGCCTTTTCGTATTCGTAATTCCGCTGAGCCGCTTCCATTTCAGCGGTGGCGGACTCGATTTCGGCCTTCAGGGTCTTGGTCTGCTCGGCGGCGTTCTTTTCCAGCTCCCAGCGGGATTTCATCTCGTTGAAGCGGTCCCGTTCCTCGGCCAGCTCCGCCGTCAGCTTTTCCAGCCTGTCTTTCGAGAGCTCGTCGGTTTCCTTTTTCAGAGCCACCTCTTCGATTTCCAGCTGCATGATGCGGCGGCGGCAGTCGTCCATCTCGGCGGGCATGGAGTCCATCTCCGTGCGGAGGGCGGCGCAGGCTTCGTCCACAAGGTCAATGGCCTTGTCGGGCAGGAAACGGTCGGTGATATAGCGGTGGGAGAGGGAGGCGGCGGCGATGAGGGCCCGGTCGTGAATGGTGACGCCGTGGAAGATCTCGTACCGCTCTTTCAGGCCCCGGAGGATGGACACCGTGTCCTCCACCGTGGGTTCGTCCACCATGACGGGCTGGAAACGCCGTTCCAGAGCCGCGTCGGATTCGATATACTTGCGGTATTCGTCAAGCGTTGTCGCGCCGATGCAGTGGAGCTCGCCCCGGGCCAGCATGGGCTTTAAGAGGTTGCCCGCGTCCATGGAGCCTTCGCCCTTGCCCGCGCCGACGATGGTGTGCAGCTCGTCGATGAAGAGCAGGATGCGGCCGTCGGACTGCTTGATCTCGTTCAGCACCGCCTTCAGCCTTTCCTCAAACTCGCCGCGGTACTTGGCTCCGGCTACCAGCGCTCCCATGTCCAGGGCGAAGACGGATTTATCCTTCAGCCCCTCCGGCACGTCGCCCCGCATGATCCGCTGGGCCAGTCCCTCGGCAATGGCGGTCTTGCCCACGCCGGGCTCACCGATCAGGACGGGATTGTTTTTCGTCTTTCTGGAAAGAATGCGGATCACGGAACGGATTTCGCTGTCGCGTCCGATGACGGGGTCCATCTTTTGGCTGCGGGCCCGTTCCACCAGATCCGTGCCGTATTTCTTCAGGGCTTCGTAGGTTTCCTCGGGATTGTCGGAGGTCACCCGGGTATTGCGCACGCCTGCCAGAGCCTGCATGAAGGCGTCCTTCGTCAGGCCGAACATGCGGAACAGCTCCTTGAGCCGGTCCGTGGGCTTCTCAAAGACGGCCAGCATCAGGTGCTCCACGGAGATATAATCGTCCTTCATCTGCGCGGCGATTTTCTCTGCCAGATCCAGGCAGCGGTCGCATTCCGGGGAGACGTAGATCTTGTCGGGCTCCCGTCCGCTTCCGGTGACGCCGGGGATGCGGGAGAGGATTTTTTCAAGCTCCGTGAGGAAGGCGTCGGTATCGCATCCCATTTTCTGGAAGATGGAACCGATGAGGCCCCCCTCCTGGGAAACAAGGGCGTAGGTCAGGTGCTCCGGCGCGATCTGCATGGCGTTTCGCTCCAGAGCCAGACTCTGGGCGGTCTTGACGGCGTCCAGGGACTTGCGGGTCAGTTTTTCGGCGTTCAGCATATATGGTCACTCCTTATTATCATGATCGTATGGGATGAAGGGCCTCTGCGCTAATTCTGCAGGGCGGCGGACTCGTTCTTGATAAAGGTCTTCATGTCCCGGTCGAAGAGCCGGACGTATTCGGAAATGCGGGCGGCGAATTCCTCGGGGTCGGTTCCCTCCGGCGGGGCGGCGATGGAGCGCGTCAGCTTGCCGGGGGAGAGGGTGAAGGCAGGGGGATTATCCGGGGCGGCCCGGGTTTCCGCTTCGATTCGGAGGCGGAAATAGCGGTCCGCCAGGGAGAGCAGATCCCCGCTTGTGGTGCGGAAGGTCACGCTCAGCTCCCCGATGATGCCGTTTTCCGGCTGGGGACGGAGGCGCAGATCGTAGCGCACGGTGGGCCGGTAGCGGTATTCCAGCGAGGTTTTGAAGAACATGGCCGACTGGTTCGGCGTGAAGAAGGGGGCCAGCTCGCCGTCTCCGTCCATCAGGCGGGTCACGGTGTCCAGCACCGATTCGATCCGCTTCTCCGGGGTCACCAGGGAACAGTATTCCGCCAGGATCCGGTTCACCAGCTGGGACCGGTTCATGCCCTGCCGCGTGGCCAGCCGGTCGATCCGGGAGACGACCTCGTCCGAGAGGATCAGACTGTACAGGGATTTCGCCATGGGATTCGCCTCCTTGTCCGGCGGAAGATTTTTTCCGGGGAGGGGATCGCTTGCGTGTCCGATCCGCCTCTCTGCTGCATGACTATTATACCACGGAAATATAATTTGTCAAGAGATTTATATAAAAATAATCACAAAATATTTTTGGAGAACCGCAAAAAGACGGCGCACCCTCTGCGGGGACCATTCTGCGCGGGAAATCGGGGAAGGAGTTAAATAAAATGTAAATTCTTTTTCATCCCCCTTGACGAACACCCCGAATCGCGCTATACTTGTCCTGCTATCATCATAGAAAGGAAGCTATACAAAGATGATGAAAAAGAGAATCAGCGCGATCCTGGCTCTTCTGCTGGCAGCGGGCGCCTTCGCCTCCTGCTCCGCCGAGGATGCGGGAAACGCGGTAAACAATGCCGTTGACAACGTGAACGACGCCGTTTCCGACGCGGCCGAGGCGGTGGGAGACGCCGTGGAGAACGCGGGCGAGGCTGCCGGCGAGGTTGCCGAAAACGTGACCGAGGCCGTGGGCGACGCTGTGGAGAACGCGGGAGACGCGGTTGAGCAGGCCGTTGAGGACGTGCAGGAAGCCGCCGCCGAGCTGGTCGTCACCGAGCCCGAGGAGGGCAACCTCTTCGAGCAGATGGACACCTGGCACTGGCGCTCCTTTGAATGCCAGTACATCGACGGCAACGGGGAGTTCTCCGGATGGGCCGCCGGCGGTCACTACGAGAACGATGAGATGGCCGAGTTCATCGCCCAGAATCCCGAATGGTACAAGGATACGGCCATGATGAGCGCGTGGGAAGAGGCGGACGCTCCTTTCGGCGACGCCATCAACGCCTCCATCGCCGCGGAAACCCCGTGGACCACCGACAAGGACAACAACCACGGCATGATGTTCTATAAAACCTTCAACGTGACGGACATCTCCGAGAGCTCCCTCTATGAGCTGTACATGTTCTACGACAACACCGTGTACTGCTACATCAACGGCGAGCCCTACTTCATCCTGGACGGCAACTGCGTGACCCAGGACTGGAACGGCGGCTACGACCTCATCAAGTGCAACCAGGGCGACAAGACCCTGAGAGAGTTCCTGCACGAAGGCGAGAACTACATCGCCTACGAGCTGGGCTCCACCAAGCGCGATCTGGAGCTGATCCCCCAGGGCGCCGAGTATCAGTACACCGTCTTCAACGCCCCCTATATCGACGGCAACGGCGAGGCGGAGGGCAGCGCGGCCGGCGGACACTTTGAGCCCGACGAAATGGCCGACTACATTGCCGCCCATCCGGACTACATGAGCGATACGGCCACCGCCTCCTCCTGGCCCACCGGCAAGGCTCCCATGAGCTCCGGCGCGCAGGGATGGGAAGGCGCCAACCACGGCCTGTTCCTCTACAAGACCTTCACTGTCGATAACCTCGACGAGATCAAGGGCTGCGACGAGTTCAACCTCTTCGGCGACTACGACAACGCGGTTCACGTGTTCCTCAACGGCGTCGAGATCTACACCGACGACGGCGAAGCGGTCACCCAGGACTGGCAGTACGGCATCAATGCGGTCCTCGACAAGGATCTGGTGCTCTCCGCCCTGAAGGACGGCGAAAACTATCTGTTCGTCACCGTCAAGGACGCGTGGGGCGGCAGAGAATGGAACTGCGGTTTCAGAGCCCACTGGAACTGAGTTCGGTTTAATCCCTGTGCTTCAAAAATAAAGCGGACGGCCTCCGGATCATTCTCCGGGGGCTGTTCTGATGAAGAAAAGGATGATATACGGAGAGTCTGCGCCCGATAAGGAGGATTCATGCCCCATGAACTGACGATTTCCCCGGCGGCGGTGGAAGCGGTTTGCCGGTGGTTTGCGGAAAACGGACGCTCCCTGCCCTGGCGGGAGACGGCGGATCCCTATCGGATCTGGCTGTCGGAGATCATGCTCCAGCAGACCCGGATCGAGGCGGTGATCCCCTATTACCGGCGGTTTCTGGAGGCCTTCCCGGATCCCGCGTCCCTGGCTCTGGCCGACGACGGGACCCTGATGAAGCTCTGGGAAGGGCTCGGTTATTATTCCCGGGCCAGGAATCTGAAAAAGGCGGCGGAGGTCATCGTCCGGGATTACGGCGGCGCGCTCCCTCCCGACGCGGAGCTTTTGCGGTCCCTGCCCGGAATCGGGGAATACACGGCGGGGGCCATCGCTTCCGTTGCGTTCGGACTGCCGGAGCCCGCAGTGGACGGGAACGTGCTGCGGGTCGTCTCCCGGGTCTGCGCCATGGAGGACGACGTACTGCTGCCCGCCGTGAAAAAAGCCGTGACCGAAGCGCTCCGGGCCGTCTATCCCATGGGACGGGACGCCGCCCTGTTTACGGAAGGGCTCATGGAGCTGGGCGAGGTGATCTGCCTTCCTGCGCGCGGGGAAGGAAAGAGCGGCCCGTACTGTGCCCTCTGTCCTCTCCGGTCCATGTGCCGGGCGAGAGCGGAGGGGGACGTCTCCCGCTATCCGGTGCGCTCTCCGAAAAAGGAGCGGCGGATCGAGGAGCGGACGGTGTTCCTGCTGCGTTCTCCCGACGGGCGGTATTATCTGCGGAAAAGGCCAGGGGACGGACTGCTTGCGGGGCTGTGGGAGTTTCCGGGCCTGCCGGGGCGGCTTGTGCTTTCCGCTCAGACGGCGCAGGTTCCTCTTCCGGGCATGGATTCGGATGGGGAAAAAGAATCCGTTTCCCCGGAGGGCGTTCTGCGGCGGATCCTGCCCGGGACGGCTCAGACGGTGACCGGCGCGGCGTATCTCGGGGAGGCGAAGCATCTCTTCACCCATGTGGAATGGCGGATGACCGGCTGGGAGATCGGTCTGGCCGGGATGCCGGAAGATTTATGTGAGGAAGGGGCGGTCTGGGCGGATCCGGAGACGATACGCGGACAGCTGGCCGTGCCCTCCGCCTTCCGGGCCTGGATGAAGAAGCTGCGCTGAGGGAGATCGGGCGGATACGGCGTTGCAATCGGCGGAGCCATATGGTATAATAAAGGAAAAAAGCGGCGGCCGGGACTGAGGCCGCGGAAAGCGTGAGGACAATGCAGATATCGGACAGAATCCGTCGGATGGCGGATCAGGCGGAGGAGGACATGAGCGGCGTGTTCCGGCGGATCGACCGGATCGCCAGAGCCAACACGGAGCATGTGCTGGACTGCTTCCGGGAGGCGCAGGTTTCGGAATCCCTGTTCGCCCCGTCCACGGGATACGGCTACGGCGACGTGGGTCGGGACCGCATCGACGGGCTGGCGGCGGCGGTGTTCCGGGCTCCGGCGGGATTCATGCGCCCCGCCCTGCTGTCCGGCACCCACACCCTGACGGTGATGCTCTTCGGCGTCCTCCGTCCGGGAGATATCCTGCTGTCCGTGACCGGCGTGCCCTACGACACCATTCTCCCCGTCATCGGCATCGACGGAGAGGGCAGACCGCTATACGGTCCCGCAGAGAACGGCATTTCCGAGGGATCCCTCCGGGACTGGGGAGTGGAGTTCCGGTTCACTCCTCTGACCGGGGAGGAAAACGGCGGCCCCATCGATTATCCCGCCGTCCGGGAAGCCATGGAAAAGGCGGGGAAGCGTCTGAAGATGGTGTATGTCCAGCGGTCCCGGGGATACGCCGACCGGCCGTCCCTGCATGCCTCCGAGATCCGGCGGGCGGCCCGTTTCGTGGCGGACTGCGCAAAGGAGCTCGGCATCCCGAAGCCGGTTTTCGCCGTGGACAACTGCTACGGGGAATTCACCGAGGAAGACGAGCCCTGCTTTGTGCCGGCGGACAGAGAGGATGAAGCGGCGGCGGATCTCATGGCGGGATCCCTGATCAAAAATCCCGGCGGCGGCATGGCGGACGTGGGCGGCTACATCGTTGGCGGCGAGGAATACGTGCGCCTCTGCGGGAACCGATTGACCTCCCCCGGCGTGGGACTGGAAGTGGGCGCGTCCCTGGGACAGAACCGGAACCTCATCAAGGGGCTGTTCTACGCGCCGCACACGGTGGCTGAAGCCCTGAAGACCGCGCATCTGGCGGCGTATATGCTGGACCGGCTGGGCTACCGTGTGTCTCCCGGCTGGGAAGAGGCGCGGGCGGATATCGTCCAGTGCGTGGAATGCGCGTCGCCGGAAGGACTCTCCGCCTTCTGCCGGGGGATCCAGTCCGCCAGCCCCATCGACGCCCATGTGACCCCGGAGGCCTGGGACATGCCCGGTTACGCGGATCCCGTCATCATGGCGGCGGGCGCGTTCACGGGCGGGGCCTCCATCGAGCTGTCCGCCGACGGACCCATGCGTCCCCCGTACACCGCCTTCATGCAGGGAGGGCTGACCTACGAGAGCTCCCGCTTAGCCGTGATGGCCGCAGCCGACAGAATTTCGGCGGACAGAAACGGCTGAACCTCACTCCTCAAAACCACCGAAACAATAGAGAAAACAGGGATTATCACATTCCCCCGCCCGGTGCGGAGACGGATAAATCCCTGTTTCTTTATTTCGTTTTCAGCCAGATCAGCAGCACCGTCACGTCGGCGGGGTTGACGCCGGAGATCCGGGAAGCCTGGCCGACAGTGAGGGGCTTCACCTGATTCAGCTTCTGGGCGGCCTCGGCGCGCAGTCCCCGGATGGCGGCGTAATCCGTGTCGGGGGGCAGGCGGAGGTTTTCGGCCTTCTGCTGGCGGGCGGCTTCCTCCTCCTCCCGGCGGATGTAGCCCTCGTATTTGATCTCCGTCCGGACCCGCTCCCGGAGGTTCCGGGGAAGGGAGGGACGCGCGGGATCATAGGGGGCCGTGGCGTCGTAGTCCAGCTGGGGACGCCGGATCAGCTCCGCCATGGTGACGCCGCTCTGGACGGGGGCCGTGCCGCGCTCCTCCAGCAGGACGTTGATCCCGGAGGACGGACCGATGTTGACGTGCTTCAGCCGCTCGATCTCCTCCCGGACCCGTCTCGTGCGCTCCAGGGTTTCCTCGTACCGTTCGTCGGAGAGAAGACCGGCGTAATGGCCGTATCCCGCCAGACGCTCCTCGGCGTTGTCCTGCCGGATCAGCAGGCGGTATTCGCTGCGGCCGGTCATGACGCGGTAGGGCTCGTTGGTCCCCTTGGTGACCAGATCGTCCACCAGGGTGCCAAGATAGGAGGAGGGCCGGGGCAGGATCACGGGCGCCATGTCCCGCAGGGTGAGGGAGGCGTTCATGCCGGCCAGCAATCCCTGGGCCGCCGCTTCCTCGTAGCCGGAGGTGCCGTTGAACTGGCCCGCCCCGAAGAGGCCCCGGATCTTCTTGAATTCCAGGGTGGGCAGAAGCTCCAGGGGATCCACGCAGTCGTATTCGATGGCGTAAGCCGGACGCATGACCTCCGCCCGCTCGAAGCCGGGGAGGGTGTGGAGCATGTCAAGCTGCACGTCGGCGGGCAGGGAGGAGGAGAAGCCCTGGAGGTAGATCTCCTCGTTGTTCTCCCCCATGGGCTCCACGAAGAGCTGATGGCGCTCCTTGTCGGCAAAGCGCACCACCTTGTCCTCGATGGAGGGGCAGTAGCGGGGGCCTACGCCGTGGATCTTCCCGGAATAGAGGGGGGAACGGGAGAGATTGTCCCGGATGACCCGGTGGGTTTCGGCGTTGGTGTAGACCACGTGGCACTGAATCTGCCGGATGCGGTTCAGCTCCTCGGGATCCGTGCGGCTGGAGAAGGGGGTGATCCATTCCTCTCCCTCCTGGACGTCCAGACGGGAAAAGTCGATGGAGCGGCGGTGGATGCGGGGCGGGGTGCCGGTCTTGAAGCGGGCCATGCGGATCCCGTATCCGGTCAGGGAGTCGGTCAGACCCTCGGAGGGGAGGGAGTTGTCCGGTCCGGAGCGGCGGCTCACGTCTCCCACATGGGTCACGCCGCCGAGATAGGTGCCGGTGGACAGGATCACGGCCCGGCATTTCACCTCGCCGAAGGGGGAGGTCATCACGCCCGCGATCCGGGGGGTACCGTTCTCGTCCGGCTCCGTCAGAACAGCCGTGACCTCGCCCTGGATCAGGCGGAGATTGGGCGTCTCCTCCAGCGCGTGCTTCATGAGGGCGGCGTATTTCCGGCGGTCGGCCTGGATCCGCTTGGACCGGACGGCGGCGCCTTTGCTTTCGTTGAGGGTGCGGGACTGGAGGGTGGCCCGGTCCGCGATATAGCCCATCTCCCCGCCCATGGCGTCGATCTCGAAAACCAGATGGCCTTTTCCGGTGCCGCCCACGGAGGGGTTGCAGGGCATGTTGGCCACGGCGTCCAGGGAGAGGGTGAAGAGGGCGGCGGTGAGTCCGGTGCGGGCGCAGGCCAGTGCGGCTTCGCATCCGGCGTGACCGGCCCCGGCGATGACGACATCAAAGCTCAGCATATTGTATGTTTACCATTATTTCTGTCTGAATGAACCCGGAGGCGGGAGGCCGTCAGAACCGGAATCCCGGGCGGCGTTGCTTTGCGTCCCGGCTGTGGCGGATCAGCAGCACGGCGACGGTGACAAACTGGATCAGAACCACCGCGACGATGATGATGACCGCCGGGCTTTTCAGCGTCTGCCCGATGGACCGGTTCGCGGCTTCCCCGTCCTCGGTGCCGCAGATGGTGCAGAACCGGCGTCCGTCCTCCGCGGTGACAAAGTGATGCCCGGCCGCCGGGATCCGCTCGGAGATCACGTCCCCGCAGACGGTGCACTGTCCCCGGAAGAAGCCCTCCTCCGTGCAGGTGGGATCCACGGACATCTGGGCCTCGTAGCTGTGTCCGGCGGCGGGGAGCTCCTCCATCCGCACGTATCCGCAGAGGCGGCAGGTGTAGGTGAGGCGGCCCGGCTCGGTGCAGGTGGGGGCGGTTTCCACGATGTCGTATTCATGGGGACAGACGGAGATGACCTCCGTGCGCTCGTTCCCGCAGACGGAGCAGGTCCAGATCTCGTATCCCTCTTCGGTGGGAGTGGCGTCCACCGTTTTGGTCAGCTCGTACTGATGGCCGGGGGAGGGGACCGTTTCATTGATGATATCCCCGCAGACGGTGCATCGGCTGACGCGGCGTCCGGGGGCGGTACAGGTGGGGGCGATCTCCTCGGTGACCTCGTAGGTGTGGGGCTCGCCGGGGATGCTTTCCTCCTCCTCGTATCCGCAGACGGTGCAGCGCTTGTGATAATGGCCGTCCTGTCCGTGGCCCGCGGGCGTCTCGTCGAAGATCTCAAAGGTGTGGCCGGCGGGGGGCAGAATCTCCTCCACGGGCTCCACGGTGTTGTCGTAGTGCTGCTGCATCAGATTGTTCTCAATCTGACAGATTTTTCTGACCCAGCCCTCCTCCGTGCAGGTGGGGGGGATGGATTCCAGGATGCGCCAGTAGTGGTTTTCCGGCGCTTCGGGAAGATCGACGGTGCCGCTCTTGGCTCCGCAGACGGTGCAGTGGGAGGAGGCGGTGCCGTGCCACATGCAGTTGGAGGGGTAGTCGGTTTCCACGGGGCCGAAGACGTGCTCGTGGCCGGTGTAATAATCGATGATGGCGCGGCATTCGGCGTCGGCGATGGCCCATACGCTGGCGTCGTCGGAGAGCACCGCGTCGTCGCCGGGATTGGAGCAGTAGCCGTGTTCCATGATCATGGAGGGAATGCCGAACTTAGAGCAGAAGGTGATGACCGAGTAATAGTCGCTTTTGATGCCCAGGGAGGCGTCGCCGGGCATGTCCCACTGGCGTTCATCGTTCCAGTAGTAGATACCGATGCTGCCGCCCGTGTCCTCCCGCTGCTCGATCTTGCCCCGGCGGATGGGAACGGAGGCGGAGATGTTGTCCAGCATGGCTCCGGCCAGATCCCAGGCTGCGAAGCGGTCCACCACGGAGATGTAGGCGGTGCTGCCGTTGGGATAGGACTCCGTGGAGGAATTGCAGTGGAGGGAGACGAAGAGGTCCGCGTTGTTCTCCTTGGCCACCAGCGTCCGCTCGATGAAGGTCAGGTAGACGTCCGTATCCCGGGTGAGGATGACCTCGAAGTTCTCGTTCTTCCCCAGAATCTCCGCCATGGCCTGGGCGATGAGCAGATTGTTTTCCTTTTCGGTTCTCTTTCCTGCGGCTGTTCCCCCGTCGATGCCGCCGTGACCGGGGTCCAGCACGACGACGATCTTTCCGTCCTTCGCCAGATCCGCGCAGACGGGCAGGGCCGCCGCCGCGAACAGGACGATGGTCAGAAAGAGCAGGGACAGTATCCGGATGGGCTTCTGCATGGGTTTTTCCTCTGAATCAACACAAATTACAATTATTATACCCCGCTTTTCCCGAAAAAGCAAGGCGTTTCGCGGGAAAAAGGCCCCTCGGCGCGTCAGTTTTTTGCGGGATCGGGTTCCCGGCCGCCGTTCGGGGAGGGGAGCTTCATATATAATTGGAAGTGTTCCCGGCGGAGACTGCGGGAGCGAGGAGGAGTACGAAATAATAAAGGCAGTTTAATATTTCACTTATATTACACCTCTTCCATGCCTATTGCAAAAATTTTTTTGTTGTGGTATTATTTAGCCACGGGTCAGAGGGGCGAACTGGCGCTTCTCTGTCCTCAACAACCATCTTCATTATAAGGAGTAAGAAGGATGAAGAAAATTCTTTCTCTCGTTCTTGCCCTCCTGATGAGCGCTTCCGCTGCCTCCATGATCGGTGCTGCAGAGGATGCCGCCATCGCTGAAGACGCCGCTGTAGAAACCACCGCTGCTGCCACCACTGAGACCACTCAGTATGACGAAGCGATCCGGTTCCTGCACGAGTATGGCATCTACAAGGGCAAGTCCGCCACGGACCTGGCCGCTGCTGATCCGATCGAACGGTATCAGATGGCTCTGTTTGTGGCTCGTATCTCCACCGGCTGGGTGGACGACGCCAAGTGGGCTGTCGCCGACCAGTGGTATGACAGAGATCACGACACCTCCGGTTTCGATGATCTCGAAGGCACTCCCGCCACCAACTACCTCGGCGCTCTGTCCTATGCTTCTCAGAAGGGCATCATCGAAGGTTATGGCAACAAGAAGTTCGGCCCGACTGATGGCATCACCTATCAGAACGCGCTGACCATGATCGTCCGTACCCTCGGCTACACCAATCTGGCCTGGCCCTGGGGCTACATTGAGAAGGCTGTTACCCTCGGCCTGACCGTGGGCATCCCCTCCTCCGTGAAGTACACCGACGAGCTGAACCGCGGCGAAGTCGCTCAGCTCATCTACAACGCCCTGTTCATCCCCACGAAGGAAGGCGACACTCTTGCCGCTCGTAACTTCAACGGCGAACTCGGCTGGGAAACCATCATCGTCACCGTTGCCGGCCGCGGCCGTTACATTGCGGACAGCTCCAAGATCGGCAAGGATCTTGCTTCTGACGCGAAGAACGACATCGGCTTCAATGTCGTCAAGGAAGACGGCACTCTGGACGCCACCACCTACTATGTGAAGAATGACGACGAAGTTTCCTTCCACTTCGAAGACCACAAGGAAAGATTCCTCGGCTATGCCTACAAGGCTCTCTTCACCAAGGATGAGAACTCCAACTATGTGACTCTCATCTCCGCGAAGTCCCTCCAGGAAGGCAACATCATCTGGAACAAGGGCCTGCCCACCAAGGACGCTGACGGCAAGTACCCGATCACCAAGGCTCTGGAAGGCGTTACCCTCGTTTCCAAGTTCTCCAAGAACACCTACCTGAACACCCTCAACGGTGAGTATGGTATCAAGGAGTACATCCTGAAGAACGCTCTTGAAGGTTCCACTGTCACTGTTGACGCGGGCCGCAAGTACGCGATCGACTGGACCACCGGCAATATCCTCCAGGTCAACACTGACGGCAAGGGTGTCATCAAGACCTCTGGCCTGACCTACAAGGATAACGGCGTTGAGTACAAGGATATCACTTATGATGTTGCTTGGTACTACAACGAGCTCCTGAACCAGTATTTCCGCTTCAAGACTGTTCAGAAGGGCAGCGAAATTGAGTTCGTCGGCATCGACGTTCTGGATCCCGCTGATCTGCAGAACATCATTGACAACAGCAGACTGACCGCTGACAAGGCTTCTTGGACCGGTCTGTCCGATACTGGCATCCACAACACTGCTTACGCTTCCCTCATTCAGTTCAATATCCCCGGCTACACCACTCCGAACTACGGTCTCTATGAAGAGTATCGTTTCGGTCAGTACACCGGCATTAAGGGCGATAAGGTTCCTACCGTTGGCGGCGACAAGACCGACTGCTATGTCATCGAGAGCAAGGACGCTGTTGCTGCTCCCATGTACAAGGAAGTCACCGGTAAGGACGACTTCGCTTCCGGTACCGTCAACATCGCGAAGTCCATCGGCTGGTTCTCCGAAGATGGTCTGGTTCCCGAAGTTGGCGATTACGTCATCTACAGCGCTGATCTCGGCACTGGCGAGATGAAGGTCGTCAAGATCATCTACGATGCTTCCAACGAAAAGGCCGACAAGGACAACTTCGTTGCTACCGGCATCGTTCGCGCGTACAACACCACTGAAGGCGTGACCACCGTCACCATCAACGAGACCAAGTACTCCTACGAGTACAACGATCTCCTTGGCAACCCCTTCAAGTACGCTGTCAGCACTGACAAGACCTGGGGTCCTCTGTACAGAGCTGCGTTCTCCCGTTACTTCAAGACCCTGTTCAACCAGTATGTCAAGTACGTCGTTGTTGACGGCAAGCTTGTCTGGGTTGAAAAGGCCAACGCTTCCAACCAGCTCATCGTTGTTGACTCCTATGCCGGCCTGTCTTCTGACGGCTACATCGTTGTCAACGGCTACAAGACCGACGATCTGAAGTACACTCAGTTCAGAATCGGTTCCTACAACAGCTGGGTCAAGGGCGACTACTACTACTACCTGACCGACGAAAAGGTCGAAGATTCCTTCAGAAGAGGTTCTCTCTACAGAATCACTTCCTATGACGACAAGAACAACGTTTACTACGTATTCACTGTTGCCAAGAAGTTCGTTTCTGTGGAAACCGCTCCTACCTACGAAACCGATAAAAATGGCTACATTGTTCATGTCCATTACATCGACAAGGATGGCAAGGAAACCATCGTTCCCGCTGTCAAGGATGAAGGCGGCAAGTACGTCTACATGTCCTATGACTTTGCGGACGGCCTGAAGGGCGAATGGCAGACCATGGAGTTTGCTGACGGCTACAGATCCATCAACGGCAAGGCCTACGAAAAGACCAACGCCAAGGATACCTACGTGCTCGTCTGCAACCCGATCGACGACTATCCGACGCAGAACAACCACGATGTGAACAAGGCCGGCGGCGACTACGCTCCGATCATTGTTTACACCGGCAGAGTCACTTCCAAGAACTGGTACGTTGAAGGCTTCAGAATCAGCGGCACCGGTGACAACTCCTTCGTCCTCGTTGGCGTTGACTTCAACAAGATCGTTGGCTTCGACGCTGATCAGTACGACATCAGCTACGTCCTCTTCCTGCACTACGATTACACCAAGGCTGCTTATGACAGCGCGGATGCTGACGGTTGGTACCTGCTTGGCGCGTCCAACTTCGAAGCTACCGTCTTCAACTGGTACAACGGCGAAATCGAAACCAAGACTGCGGTCAACAAAGACCTCAAGATGGGTTACAGCTATCCTTCCATCAACGGCGTGATCGTCAATGACGCTCGTTACGCTGCTCGTGAGCTGGATAAGGAGATTCCCGGCGCTTACCAGTGGCAGTGGGAGATCAACACCAAGAATACTCCTCACTACCTGTTCGGTTGCTCCACCGACATCGCCGACTATGCCGGCTTCGTTGGCATCGACAGCAAGGACGAAGACACCTACAAGGCTGCCTTCAACAAGTACTTCGACAAGGAGAACTTCTCCAAGCTCGTTGTTTCTCCCGCGAAGGGCCTGTCCATCAATGTTAAGGATCTCGTCAGCAGCATCAAGGTGTTCTTCGTGACCGCCGATGCTACCAGAGAGACCGTTAAGGAAGTTGAGAGAGTTGACGCTGCCCGTATGTCCGCTTGGGCAAGAGACAACGGCATCAAGCTCGACGACCTGTACTTCTGGTGGATCATGGACAAGAACGGCAACGTTGTTGTCTACATCGATTACAACTCCGCTAAGCCGGTTGCTCCTGTTCTCGACTACGAAGCTGAAGTTGGCACTGGTCTGGTTGACGTTAAGAGCTCCGGCGCTTACGATACCGACGAGTACTGGTTCGGCGAGAGCAAGAACACTACCGCTGACACCGACGAGGCTCTGATCTCCGGTACTGTTTCCGGTAAGTTCGACGGCACGACCAACGTGCTGAAGAAGCTCACCACCCTGAAGCTGAGATGGACCTCCCTGGTCGACGTCAAGGCTGCTGAAACTTCTGATGCACCTGCTGATGGCACCACCGTTGAAGGCAATGCTGCTGCTGAAGAAGAAGCTAAGACCAAGGTTATCAAGGTTGTTCCGATCGAAGTTCTCAGCCATAAAGAAGTTGACGTGAAGGACTTCCACTTTGGCCGTACCGGCTACTGCGAGAAGGAAAACTTCTGGTTCAAGCGCAATGGCGAGAGAATCTTTGATTCCATCGACGCTAACGGCAAGGATTGCGTTATC
>CACWLT010000022.1 GCA_902761695.1 uncultured Ruminococcus sp. | reverse complement strand
ATACGGATTCGCCCCGTTTCAACAAAAGAAACGGAGGCCAATCTAATGGCAAAAAAGAATCTTTCTCGGAACGATACCCGAACCGCGCTTGAAAAAGAATTCAAGCATCACACCTCTATCGGCGCAGACGGCGAAATCCTGTACGACGCGCCCATTGAGATTAAGGAACGAGCCGATCTCGACAACTATGGGATCGAATGGGAGGATTGCACTTCCCTGTCCTTCAATGGCAGTCAGCGGATGCTGATCTACATATATAAGACTCCAAACCGTGCGCTCGCGGAATTCTTATGGGCCAGCATCGATACGCAACACTCCCGCGGTTACGCAAGCGTCCGCTGCTTGATCCCTGGGCAAAGAAAAGAATACATCAGATGCCCCGACACCAGGTCGTGCGCGAATTGTCCGAACAAGGACCACAAACGTTCCCCCGTCATCAGTCTGGAAGCCATGGTGGACGATGGCCATGAACCGGGATACGACGGAAACATGGCGGACACCGTAAGCGACAAAATGGACCGCGAGGCAATCATCCGACGGATGAAGGCTGAAGACCCGCGAATCGCCCAGATTGTAATTCTTCGGACAAAGGGATATTCAGTGAAGGAAATCGCAGCTCGCTTCAACATCTCGGTTCCGCGGGTTTATCAGATCCTGAACCGTGCGATCGAAATCGGTGAAGAATACCGAGCAGAACACGAGGTATAATTAGCTGAACTAATCTCACTCCTGGAAGAGCGACGGTAGGGATAGCGTCCTACCGTCGCCCAATTCCCCTGTTTACAAACATACGATTTCTGAAATGAAAGGAAATCGTTTGTTTGTATGCACCCAGCCTGACATAACCCTTCCATGCCGGCCCGCATGTACTACGAGAACGCTTGGTACCACTGAGCCCCACGATGGAGCAGAAACCTCTGAAACGCCCTTAGTACATTCGTTTTCACGATCTGGCGCAAATTATTAGTTTGTATCATATTTGGAATCTATGTTTCGATCAGCTTCTCCCTCGCGGTCTCGTCTCCCTCCCTGCGGGCCCGGCGGAAATATTCCGTTTCCTCGGCACGGTTGAGCGGCGGTGGGAAGCTGTTTCCGTTGGAGGAGAGGACGAGGAACGGCAGGGGGTTTCCCCCGCGCAGTCCGGCGAGAAGCGAAAGAAGAGCGGAAATAAACATGATGGCCTCCGGAGCAGCATATTCGTTTTTTTCGGGTCAGCCTATGCGTTTTATTGGGAAATGATTCCATGCGTATTTTTCGCCGAAGGTGGGCACAATACTCCCGAACCAAACGAAAGGAGTTTTGTTCCATGCTCGATCGAATTGCTCTGCTTCTCGTCATCGTCGGCGCGCTCAACTGGGGTTCCGTCGGACTCTTCCGCTTTGACATCGTATCGTGGATCTGCGGCGGTCAGGGATCCGTTCTCGCCCGCATCATCTACACGGTCGTGGCTCTGGCCGGCATCTGGTGCGTCTCCCTGCTTTTCCGCGACAGAGAGGAAGTCTACGGAAGAAGCTGACCCGCGTTCTCTCAGAAGGCCGTTCGCCTCCCCTTCATCCGGGACTGCGGGCGGCTTTCTTCATATGTGCCGGGGCTTGTTTTTTTCTCCGTTATCCTGTATAATGAGGGAAAAATACATTCACGGCGGAGGCATGGAATGATCACGCGCGAAAAGGAGCGTTTTCTCGGATTTCTGACGGGGCGGGAAGCCGGGCCCGTTCTCTTCGAGCCCTTTTTATCCCGCAGGCACACGGAGACTTTGATCTGGCGGCGCGGTCCCCGGCTCTGGGATACGCCGGAGCACGAAATCGCCACCCTCATTGCCGCGACGGAGCGGACGGGATCCGACTTTGTGTGGATCGATCTCAGAAACAGGACGCGGGACGAAAAGCAGGCCCTGACGGGTGAGGTCCCGGTATGGAGGGGGGATTATCCCTTCCTCGGCTTCGGATTCATGGCGGATTCTCCACAGGACGTGCTTTTGGCGGAAGAAGCCGGGGATGCGCTGGCTCTGTGGGGGGACGTGATCTCGGAGAAGCTGCCCGTGATCCGGATGGACGGCGGGATACGGGAAGCCATCGGCCGGGGAGATGCCGGGTGGTTTGCGCGGTCCGGAGCGGAGGAGGCGCTGGAGGAGGCGGGGGGAAGGATCCGGATCCTCGGAGGCCTGGGGATGGATCGCCTTTCCCTGCCCGCGCCCTTGTATGCCCGGGTGGAAGCGCTCGATGGGGCCTTCCGGGGGCAGTGGGCCGTCGGGTCCGGGGGTATCGTGGCAGACGAGGACTATCTCGGGCTCATCGCCATGCTGGGAGCCTACGCGCGGATCCGGGAAAAGGCGGAGCGTGACACGGCTGGACTTTTATCCAAATCTTAAACTTTATATAAACTTCCGTCCCAACGTCTTGCAAGCGGAGGGAGGATAGGATATAATGTGAAAAACATCCTTACAAGGAGCGTCCTTTCATGTATTACTTCCTCGAAGCCGGTACTGCAGCCGCGCAGAGCACCGTGCCCAGCATGATCTCTACTCTGGTCCTTCTGGTGGCGATGGTGGCCATCTTCTATTTCCTGATGTACAGGCCGCAGAAGAAGCAGGAGAAGGAGACGAAGGCCATGCTGGACAATCTGCAGGTCGGCGACGAGATCACCACCATCGGCGGCATCATCGGAAAGATCATCTCCATCAAGGACGAGACCGTCCTCATCGAGACCTCCCGGGACTGCACCAAGATCCGCATTCTCCGCACCGCCGTCCGCCACGTGGACGTTCACGCCGAGGACGCGGACTGATCTCCCCTTCATAAACCGTACCCTCCCCGCATAGGATCGAACAGATTCTGCCGGGGAGGTTTTTTATGTTCGCTGTGAAAACGAGGACCGGATCCGAAAAGAATGCGCAGATCGCGAAAATGACCCGAAAAAAAGGGGACAGAAAGCGGGATTCCCTTCCGTCCGGATCGCTCCGGGGCTGCGCCGTCGGCATCGTCACACTGTTCGTCCTGCTGGCCCTCTTCACCTGCGCCGCTGCGGGAGGGGAGAATCCGGGGATCCTTTACACCCCCTTCTCTCTGTGCTCCCTGTACCTCGGCGCGCTGGCCGCCGGGATCGGAGCGGTCCGCTGCACGTCCATGCCGGTGATATCCGGGCTGACCTCGGGAGCGCTGTATGGGGCGGCGGTCTTCCTTCTGTCCCTGCTGCCCCTGCCGGAGTCCGGTCTTCCCGCCTCTGTGTACTGGATCCTGCTGGTCACGGTGATCCCCGCGGCGGTACTGGGCTCCATCGTCGGGCAGCGGAGGGCGAAGAAGACGGGGTACAGGCGATAATCATTTTATATTCGACTTTTTTGGATTATTGTCTTGACAGTGCGCCGGTGATATGCTACAATGATCGTGCTATTACAAATGCAGATCAACGGAGGGCGTCATGGGCGAGCGGATTCGGAAATGGTTCCGGCGGCTGTTCTACTATTCGTCCCGCCAGCTGTTCCGGAGGCGGCGGATCTATCTGTCGGTTTTCTTCACCACCATAGCCCTCATGACGGTGTCCATGACCGCGCTGGAAAGGGCGGAGGCCACCTGGCTTCGGAACGGGGAGATCCAGGCTCTGGGCCGGTATCACGCGAAAATCATCGGGCTCCTGTCCGACCGCAGCGCCGAGATCAGAGAAGATAAGGGCGTGAAAGAGGCGTGGGTGATCCCCTGGTCCTCCCGACTGGCGTCCTCCGAAAACGCGACCGCACCTGCCCGGGTAAGCGTGGAAAACGAGGTCACCGACCATGCGCTGAACGTCACCTACATCTGGGGGCACGCGCCGGGGGACGGGGAGATCGCCGTATCCGACAGGCTCTATTCCTCGGTGAACTGGCTGGAGGCGGGGGAGGTCAACGATCTGTGGTTTACCGCCTCCCGCATGACCTGGTTTCCCCTGACTGTCTGCGGGATCTTCACCGACAACGACGAGAACGCGGATTACGTCTTTGTCAGCGCGGAGACGGCACGGGAGATCGACCGGGAGACCGGAGCGGTGATGAAGTACGACCACTACTTCAACTGCGTCTACAACTCCGACCGGTTCGCCGCAAAGATCTTCAACCGGCTCTGGCGCGGCATGAAACTGACCGAATCGGATTATCAGGGCCTGTCCGAATATTCACCGACAAGTATTTTCCGGCTGGTGCAGAAGTACCGGCAGTACCTGAATACCGATATGCTCTCCAGCCAGACAGACTACGCCGCGACGCCCGCGGTGATCCAGACCTTGCCGGTCATCGCCGCCGCCGCGCTGATTTTAGCGGTTTTCATGACCAACTGGACCGCGGCCAACGCGCCGGAGCTGGGGATCCTCGGGGCTATCGGGGCGAACCGCCGGGAGCTCTGCGCCATCTCCGCCGGGCAGATTTTGCTCATCAGCCTCATCGCCGCGCCGCCCGTGATCCTGCTCTCGGCTCTCATATCCCTGATCTACGTCACGGCCTTCAACCGGGCGGTCATCGGGATCGGGTATGTGTTCACGATACCGTGGATCAATCTGCTCAAGGCTTCCCTGTGGTTCACCACCCTGTCCGTGCTGTTCACCTACATCGGCATCGCCGCCATGACGCGGGAGGCGCCCTTTGTGCTGATCTCCGGATCCTGGCGCGGGAAGTCCCCCTTTGTACGCCGGTCCAGCCGGGCTCTGGAGCGGGTGAAGGACAAGGTGGCGCGGCTGGCCCTTCTGGAGACGCTGCGGCAGATCCGTGGGGAGGTGGTCCATGCCGTCATCGGCGCGCTGCTCTGTCTCTCTCTGGCGGTGTATCTGATTAATCAGGTTTCGAGCATACAGGACGCGGCAGCGAGAATCGGGAACATAAAGACCTCCTTTACTGCGGACACGGTGATCTCCGAGAAAACCGACCTTGTGGGAAGAAGCGTCGGATCCGTCTCCATTCCGGTTTCCCTGGCGGACAAGTTGAGGTCCATGGATGGCGTCGCGGTATGCGGCACGGTTTCCACCCTGGAGCCGTGGGGACGGGACATTCTGAACAACGACACCTACCTGGAAACGCATCCCATGACGGATCTTTCGGGAAACTGGCAGGGGATGTCGGTCACCGTGGCGGATCCGGATTCCCTGCCCTTCTTTTTCACCGAGGTGCGGGAGGGGGATCCGGACGGGCTGTTTGCCGATCCCTTCGCGGCGGTTCTGGTGGCGGGACCGGGCAGTCCGTATCTCGAGTCCGTCGAAGTGGGGGATGAATTCGGCCTGCTGTCCTCCCTGCTCTATAAAAGGAGCGGCGTGAAGGATGAAAACGGATACCGGATTTATGAGCCACAGATACCGGAAGACGTTCCCCGGTTTCACATCGCGGCGGTGGTCAACCGGTCGTACACAACCTCCGTGTCCGCTCTTCTGGTAAATCCCGCCGGGGCGGAAGCAGCGGGGCTGATCGGAAGTGATATCTGCCGGGAGTTGTATATCCGGTACGACGAGGGGCTGACGGAGGAGGAGGGAGCCGCGCTGACGGAGAGGCTGAGCCGCACGCCCGCCCTGCTGCGGTACGACGTGAAAAACGCCCGGTACATGACGGAATCCGAGCGGGGCATGGTGCGGGCGGAGAGCACGATGAATACCCTGTTTCTGGGGATGCTCTTTCTGTCCTTCTGGGTCATGACCTCCATGAACGCCTCCATGAAGACGGCCCGCTCGAAAAAGGATTTCGCCGTGAAGCGGCAGATGGGTGCGTCGGACAGGGACATCTACCGGCACATGCGGGTGAGCACGTATCCCTCCGCCGTCATCACCTTCTGCCTGATCGCCGCCGTTCTGCTGGGGGCCTGCGCCGTCTACATCCTGACCGCCATGGCGGCGCTGAACATTCAGGCGGACATGTATCCCCTGACCTACACGCCGGAATTCTACACAGAATGCCGGGCGGAGATCTTCTACATAGCGCCGGTCATCCTGCTGCTTCTGACGGCATCCCTCCCCATGCAGGCCGTCACCGCGCTGGCCGCTGTTTTCGGCACGATCCCGCCCACCCGCCGCCTGCTGAAGGAGCCCGTCACGGAGGGCCTCAGACGGGACACGGACTGAAAAGGAGATGCCATGGAAAAGATGGAAAAGATGGAAAAGAAAAACGTCATTCTGCGGGCGGAGAATCTCATGAAGACCTACGGCACAGGGGGAACCTTCGTCAACGCGGTTCACCGGGTGGACCTGCCCGTATACGAGCGGGAGTTCGCCGCTGTCGTGGGACCGTCCGGATCCGGGAAAAGCACCCTGCTCCACCTGCTGGGCGGGATCGACATTCCCTCGGGCGGTTCGGTCTGGTACTATCCGCCGGCGGAATCCGAGGGAAAGCCCTTCGATCTCTACGCCGTCTCCCCGTCGAAGCTGGCGAAGTTCCGGGGGAAAACCTTCGGGTTCGTCTTCCAGAACTACGCGCTGCTGCCGGTGCTGACGGCCTGGGAGAACGTGACGATCCCCTCCGTCTACAACGACATTCCCTTCCGGGAGGACTACGCGCGGGAGCTCTTCGAGCGGCTGGGGATCGCGGACCGGGTCGACCATCTGCCGTCGGAGCTGTCCGGGGGCGAGCAGCAGCGGGTGGCAGTGATCCGGGCCATGATCTCCCATCCCCGGATTCTCTTCGCCGACGAGCCCACGGGCAATCTGGACACGAAGAACGGCGCGGAGCTGATCGGCCTTTTGCGGGAGCTTTCGGCGGAGCAGAATATGACCGTGGTGATGGTGACGCATGATCCTTCAGCGGCGGAGAAATGCGACCGGATCGTACACATGGAGGACGGGTCCGTCACGGGAGTAAGCTGACCGCGGCCGTCTCAAACCCAGGATAATTCGGATTCATAATTTTTTATGATTTGTAATACTGCCGTATCTATTAAAGCGCTGTTTTCCGTCTTGACATTTTCCGGGAAGTATGGTAGAATAATATGATTCCAATCCCCGGAGGACTATATGAGATCTAATGAATCCGCAAAGCGCTTCGCAGCACGCGACCTGGCCTATGTGGCTCTGATGGCAGTGGTCATCGCCGCCTGCGCCTGGCTGCAGATCCCCTTCGGCCAGATCCCCTTCACCATGCAGACCTTCGGCGTCTTCCTGGCGGTGGGGCTCTTAGGCGGCAAGCTGGGGACGCTGTCCGTCATCGTCTATCTGCTTCTGGGAGCGTTCGGCGCTCCGGTCTTCTCAGGTTTCTCCGGAGGCATCGGCAAGCTGGCCGGTCCCACGGGCGGTTATCTGGTGGGCTTCATCTTCGCCGCGCTGGTTTACTGGGGCGTCACAAGGCTCTTCGGCGACGGTCCCGTTCCCTCCATTGCGGGCATGATCCTCGGCAACTCGGTGTGCTACGTTTTCGGAACTGTCTGGTTCGTGATCGTGACCTCCAAATACAGCTTCACGGCGGCGCTCTCCCTGTGCGTGGTGCCCTACATCATTCCGGACCTCTTAAAAATCGCGCTGGCCTACGTTCTGACGCTGATCCTCAGGGACCGGCTCCGGGCGATGCATATTCTGTAAGCACAATATCGAGAATAAAAAACCGGTCTCCTGCGGACATGCGATCCGTTTCGGGAGGCCGTTTTTGTTTATGGCGTTTATTTCATGATCAGTTCCCGGTCCGATGGAAGGACGAAGGGGAGCGGGGCCGGGGCGTCCTGATACCAGTAGGCGACGGTGGTATAGTCGTCGTACCGGGGACCCGTCCAGCCCAGGTTGTCCAGGGTCATGCGGAAACTCTGATCAAAGTATACGGGATCCTTGACATGCCAGCGGTAGAGGAGGAAGCGCTGCTGGCCGTTATACTGGGCCGTCCGGTCGTTGCCGTAGATGGCGTAAAGGCCCGCGTAAAGGCCGGAGAAGGTCTGGTAGCGGTTCAGGATGATGTCGTTGCCGAAGGCGTAGGAGCCGCAGAAATAGTCCTCGGTGCCGGTATAGTTGAGGGTGGGATAGACGTCGCCGTCGAGGTACATCTTCGCCTCGCCCTCCACCCAGCAGGTGTTGTGCCCATTCATGCCCGCAGCCAGGGTCACGCCGACGAAGCAGCCCCTGCCCCGGACGCCGTCCAGCACCGTATAGGCTCTTCCCCGCTCCACCGGATGCTCCTGACGGCAGACGGCGTGGAAGTAACCGGCGTTCTCCGGGATCCCGCCCCGCCAGCCGGTGATCATATAGAAGAGGGTTTCCGGGCGGTCGGAACGGTTTTCCACCGTGATGCGGCACCGCTTGCGGAAGGGCATCTCGAAATAGCTGTTGTACCCGCGGCCGGGCGCCACCAGCATCAGGGCGGAGTTCAGAACGGTGTAGTCCCCCTCCGTCGTGGCGAAGTTCTCGTCGTAGGCGCAGCCGAAGAAGGCGGACAGGGGCGCTTCCACGGATGGCTCCTCCCGGTTGTCCCAATAGATACGCAGGATGAAGGAATGGCCCACATAACCGGTAAACCACATATGGGTAATCATGCCGGTGCCCTCCGCGTCGGCGACGGTCAGGGTCTCATGGGGAGCGATGCTGACGCAGGGACGCAGCTTTTCGCAGTCCCCGCCCCGGGTGCCTCCGTTCCGCGCTCCGGCGGGATTCTCTGCGGAAAAGGCGAAGGTTTCTCTCGGATGAAGTTCGTACAGGCTCATGGGCTCACTCCTTTCAGGCGATTCGGCTTTTTGTCAGTCCGCGGTTCCGGGTTCTTCCCCTTCCGCTTCCCGCCGCAGCTTTCGGAGCCGGACCGCGTAGACGACGGAATGGGCCAGGGTGGTGACGAGCCAGGACACGGGATAGGAAATATACAGCATGAACAGGGTGTGATGGGCGGCGAATATCGTCACGATCCACACAATGCGGAGGACGCAGGAGCCAAGGAGGGCGTTGATCATGGGGAGCAGGGACAGTCCCATGCCCCGCTGGCCGCCCACCATGACTTCCATCATGCCGCAGAGAAAGTAGGGCACCGCTAAATAGAGCAGGCGCGTCCGGCCGTACTCCACCGCTCCGGGGTCGTTCGGCAGGTAGATGGACAAAAGCGGATGGGCGAACACATAGCTCAGGACGCCGAAGAACAGGCCCACGGCGGTCACCAGCCCCAGGCAGCGGAAAAGCACGCCGTTGATGCGCTCCAGCGTTCTCGCCCCAACAAACTGGCCCACGAAGGTCAGAGAGGCATGATAGAAGGAGTTCATGGCGATGTAGGTGAAGCCCTCGATGCTGGCGGCGGCCCCGTTTCCAGCCATGACCACGTTGCCGAAGGAATTGACGGAGGACTGGATGATCACGTTGGAGATGGAGAACACCGTCCCCTGGAGTCCTGCGGGGAGGCCCACCAGCACGATCTTCTTCAGCTTGTCGGGATGGAGCTTCAGCTTGCGCCAGTCGAAATGGATGGGGGTCTGCACCCTCATCATATAGATGATGACGAAGGCGGCGGAGAGCACCTGGGAGGCCACGGTGGCCCACGCCACGCCGTCCACGCCCATGCGGAACACGATGACGAAGATCAGGTTCAATATCACGTTCACCAGGCCGGAGACCGCCAGGAAGTACAGCGGGCGGCGCGTATCGCCCACGGAACGGAGCACGGACGCGCCGAAGTTATAGGCCATGTTCGCCGTGGTGCCGACAAAGTAAATGCGCAGATACCGGATGGACAGGGGAAGCACCGCCGGATCGGACTTCATCCAGACGAGGAACTGTCCGGAGAAAGCGATGCCGACGGCGGACACCAGAATGCCCCCGATGAAGCTGATGAGGTAGGAGGTGTGGATGGTGCGGCTGACGCCCTCGTAATCCTTCGCGCCCCAGTCATGGGCCACGGCCACGGAGGTGCCCACGGACAGCCCCATGAAGAGGTTGACCAACAGGTTGATGAGGGAGCCCACGGAGGTGACAGCGGCCAACGCGTCGGAGCTCTCGAAGCGTCCCACCACCACGCTGTCCGCGGCGTTGTAGAGCAGCTGCAGAATGCCCGTCAGCATCAGGGGTATGACGAATCTGATGATTTTTACGGTAAGAGAACCGGGCGCGTCCACAAGGTTCTCGGGTTTCCGATTCATAGGGTACTCTCCCGGGGGAAAAAATGCATACGAAATGATTATAGCACCCCGGCGGGGAAAAAGCAATGGCGAATCCGACCGAAAATCCGCACCGCTCTCCGGGTACGGGGTGTATACCTCGCTGTCGCGGAAAAAGCCGCGCTCCCCGGAGACACGGAGAACGCGGCAGAAAGATTATTTCAGCCAGCCCATCTCGATGAGCCAGTTCTTCATCAAACCCGCCCACTGGGCAACATGGGGGAGGCCCTGTGCCAGTCCGAGACCGTGGGGACCTCTCGGGAACACATGGAGCTCATGGGGGATCCCGTGCTGTCTGAGGGCTGTGGCATAGAGATAGGAGTTGATGACGTTGACACAGTCGTCATCGGAGGTGTGCCAGAGGAAGGCCGGGGGCGTGAAATCCGTCACGTTGAGATCGTTGGAGAAGATCTCGTAGTCCGTCCGCTCGCCACAGAGGTTCTGGAAGGAGCCCACGTGGGCCACGTTCGTCTCGTCGGGCATATGACAGACGGCGTAGCAGAGGATGGTGGCGTCGGGAATGGGGTTCTCCCGGTCAATGTCGTCCTGATCCTCAAAGTCGATGGGGGCCGTATAGGTGGAAACCAGCCCGGCCAGATGACCGCCGGCGGAGGAGCCCATGACCGCCACCTTATGGGGATCGAGGCCGTATTCCGCCGCGTTATGGCGCACCCACCGCACGGCCCGTCTGGCGTCCAGCAGAGGCAGGGGGAAATGATGAGGTGCGACGCGGTATTCGCAGACAAAGGCGTCCATGCCGATGGAGTTGAAGTACTCCGCGTAGCCCTTGCCCTCGTGGGGAGCCCGCATGGCGTAGCCGCCGCCGGGGTAGATCACAACCGTCGCGTCCGTCACCCGGTTTTCCGCCGGGAAGTATTCAAGAACCGGAGTCTCTTCGCACAGCCCCGGCGTTTTGTCCCAAAGATTGAAGGTCTGCATTGTCTAAGTCCTTTCTTTCGTTTACCATCCGAGCTCATCCGCCAGCCAGTTCAGGAGCAGGCCGCCCCACTGTCCCACGGAGGGATTCCCCGTCGCCAGTCCCAGGCCGTGGGATCCGTGCGGGAACACGTGGAGCTCATGAGGAATGCCGTGCTTCCGGAGTGCCTCGGCGTACCGGTAGCTGTGGATCACGTTCACCACAGGGTCCTCCGAAGTATGCCAGAGGAAGGCCGGCGGTGTGGTATCCGTCACGTTGAGATCCGGGGAGGCGTCCTTCCAGTGCTCCTCACTGCCGCCGAGGAGGGAGGTCGAGAGCCAGTTTGTCATCCACTCCTCGAAGGGCTCCGCCACGACGCCGTAGCAGCAGATCGTGGCGTCCGGACGGCAGCACTCCAGATCGATCCCGTCCGCGCCTTCCCCGTCCACCTTGCCGAAGAACGTGGAGGTCATGGCCGCCAGATGACCGCCCGCCGAGGATCCCATGACGGCGATTTTATGCGGATCGATGCCGTATGCCGCCGCGTTGTGCCGCACCAGCCGCACCGCCCGTCTCGCGTCCGTCAGGGGCCAGGGGAACAGCTTCTTCATGTCGATCCGGTATTCACAGACAAAGGCGTGATAGCCGGCCGCCGCCAGAAACTCGGCGTATCCCTTGCCCTCGTGGGGTGCGAGGTGGGTATATCCGCCGCCCGGGAAAATCACCACCGCCGCGTCCCTCGCGGGGGAGACGGGTTCATAGTATTCCAGGGCGGGCTGGGAACCGTTTGTCGGGCCGGGGATCTCGTCCCACATTTTGATTTCTTTCATAATCTGCCTCCGTTTCCGGGATGGGGAGAGGATCGTGGGACCGCTCTCCCCGCACCCGGATTATTCGTTCACAAGCACCCTCACGCCGTAGGGCTCCACGGGCACGTTGTCCCGGAAGGTCTCCCCGGTCAGCAGATCGGTCATGGGACGCGTGATCTGCAGAATGGCATCCCGGCATCCGGTCTCGCAGAGGACAAGACCTTCGCCTGCCTCGCCGGACCTGGGGGACACGTTCAGAGTGCCGAGCACACGATAGGTCTCCACGCCCGCGTCTTCCAGGGCGATGCGCATCAGCTTGCCAAGGTCCGCGTCCTCCAGCAGCGCACCGCAGAGGATCACCTCACCCCGGCCGACCTTATGGCGGGAAATGACGGATTTGCCGTTCAGCGCGGTGTGTCCGCCCGTGACGGAGGCCAGCCGCTCGCCGTCTCCGGGGGTGTAAAGCTCCGCCCATTTGCGCACGGCGAGGTCTTCCCCGTCCTCCCAGGCGGTCTTCAGCACGGAGCCGTCGGTGGGAACGCTGTAGTCCAGCCGCACGCCCAGCCAGTCCTCGATCATGCCCATGGCCCGGTCGGTGTAGTGCGCGCCGATGTCGTTGCGGACGTCGGTCAGAGGTCCCGCCACCCAGACGCCGCCGTTCTCCACGAATGTCCGGATCTTCTCCGCCAGATCGCCGTCCTCCAGGGTCATGACGCAGGGAGAGACAAGAACCTTATAGCCGTCCAGAGAATGGGTCGCCCCAAAGACGTCGGGTCTCGCGCCGCAGCCCACCAGAGCGCGGTGAACCTGCTGCACGTCGCCGGCGTACCAGTTGCCGTCGAAGACCTTCTGCTGATCGAAGAGCTGCCAGGCTTTATTGGTGAAATGCAGGGCCACGGGGGTCTTCACCTTCGTGCCGTTGATGAAATCAGATGCCTTCTCGAAATCGGCCGCCGTCCGCCGCACCTCGCCGAAGGTATGGGTGGGCCTGCCCTCGGGGGAGAGGACGGAGCCGTGCACCAGCTCATGTCCTGCCCAATGCTGCCGCCAGAGCCAGTACATGTTGGATTCGCCGCCCAAGGCTACAGGCAGCCAGGAGTTGACCCGGCAGTATCCCTCCGGCTTCAGGACCTGGCTGATGGCGGTGGAGCCGTTCCAGGTGGTGGCGGTCTCCGTGTTCCAGAAGGGACGGTCCTTGAGGGTGCGCAGATAGTCGAACCAGAACACGGCGTCGGAGAGGTTGGCGGGGGTGTTGTAGTGGTTGAACATGACCACATCCAGCGGGCCGCACATGTCCTCATAGCCCATGGCGTTGGTAGGCATCATGTCCGTGCCGATGGGGGCGTCGGTGTATAGCCGCAGGATCTCCGCCTGCCGGTGCATGAAGGCGATGTCGGCGTTGTAATGCGCGGCGGCCCATTCGTATTTCAGATGGGGGTTGTGCCAGGCGTCCCAGTCTCCCGGGATCTCGTCGAAGCGGTCGTAGGCCTGACTGAACAGGTTCAGGTTCCAGCGGGCGTTGAGGTTCTCCACCGTGCCGTATTCCTTCTTCAGGCGGTCGTGGTAGGCCTTCATGCAGTGCTCGCAGGTGCAGCCCGTGCCCCAGGTGAGGATCTCGTTGTCCAGCTGCCAGCCGATGACGTTGGGATCCTTGCCGAACTCCCGGCCCATGGCGTGGACGATCTGATCGGCGGCCTCCAGGTAATGAGGGTTGTTGGAGCAGCAGTGCCGCCGTCCGCCGTGCTGGGCTCTGGTCCCCTCCTTATGGCGCACGAACACGTCCGGGAAAGCGTCCCCCAACCAGATGGGCGGCGTCGCGGTGGGGGTGCCGAGAACCACGGCGATCTCCGCTTCCCCCAGGGCGTCCACCACCCGGTGCAGCCAGCCGAATTCATATTGACCGCGGGCGGGCTCCATCTTACGCCAGGCGAATTCTCCGATGCGGGCGCAGGTGATGCCGGCTTCCTTCATCATTTTGATGTCGTAGTCGAGTTGGCTGTCGTCCCAGTCCTCGGGGTAGTACGCGCAGCCGAGAAACGGTGTTTTCATAATTGTCTCCTTTATGTTCTGGAATGATTTTCGTTCAGCGGTCACAGGAGAAGGCGGTCTCCTTCAAGAGCTCCGGATTCTGGCAGAGGCCGACGCTCCGCACCCCGCAGACGTTCTTCACGGAAGCCCGGCGCGGCGGAATCATGGGGTACTTCACCTCGCCCTGCGGTTTGCCCGTCCAGTCATTGAAGAGCCAGATGTCCCCGATCTCCTCCCCGGCGTTTTCTCCCTCGGGAGGAGCCACGGTGAACCCGTCGATGTCGATCTCCTGCGGCAGCCAGCAGGGATAGCCGAAGTCGTGGGTGCCGTCGTTGCCCGCGTTGAAAACGGTGCGGCCCTTCCCCGCCGGGTGCCAGACGCAGTTTTTGATCTCGAAGCGGCCCTTGAAGGTACAGCCGTAATCGCCCCGGAGATTGACGAAGGCATAGCCGTAAGCCTCGGTGTTCTCGATGCGGAAAGTTCCGAAGCCGATGGCATTGAGGCACTGCCAGCCGAGCTTTGTGTTCCGGATGGTGCAGTTTGTGACCCCCATATGGGCGTCGAAGCGGGAGAAAACGCAGTCGTCGAAGGTGAGGTCCCGGCAGAAATTGGTTCCGATGAGGCCCCAGTAGTTCCGGTCCATGATGTCGGTGGTCTGGCGGCAATGGCGGAAGGAAACGGACACGGCGGCCCCGCAGTTGATATCGTAGGAGCCCATGGGAACCGGGACGCCGGCGGAACCGATGGTCCAGTAGATCCGGTGTGCGGTGAAAAGGCAGTCCCGCACCTCCACCTTCGCACAGTCGGAAATGCTGATGAAGCCGGAATAGGGCGCGCCGTGGTCCTCTTCTCCCTCCACGTAGTGGGTGATCCCCTCGACGGCGGTGTTGGAGCGGCGGATGCGGATGTTCCGGCCATGATAGTCGTACCGCGATTCCCAGCGGTTGGCGATGGTGGTGAAGATCCCGCCCCGGAGCGTCAGCCGCTTCGCGGGGATGGGGAACGCCGAGGAACGGGTGACCTGTTCGAAATCGAAGGAGACGGGGGACGGCAGGGTCCCGTCGGCCTCCACGAGGAACGCGTCCGTGCGGCTGTGTCCGTTGTCCTGGTTGGCGCCCAGGCGGATATAGTCCCGGTGATTGTCGTTATAGACACGGACGAACAGCTCCTCTCCGGCGGGATTCGGGATGAAGTCTTCTCCGGCGCGGAGGGAGGTCAGCGGGAACGGCCTCTCCTCCCCCTCCGGCGGCAGATCGAACAGGGGCAGGCGATAATTGTCCAGATCCCGGTCGTCGATGCGGAAGGACGCGCCGGTCCAGTCTGTGTCGGTGCGGATCACGGCGCAGCGGGCGATGGGCGCGATGTAGTAGCAGGCTCCCTCCCTTGCGCGGACGGGAAGTCCCAGGCGGTTTGCCTCTTCATGGGCCTTCACGACGGCGGGCATATCGTCGGTTCTGCCGTCCCCGGCCGCGCCGAACTGTTCATAGGTGATGATATCCATAGGATCCTCCCGGTGTGTTGGAATTGTCGTTCAGTCCTTCCTGTGCTTGTCGATGACGGCGAGGAACTGTTCCCCGTATTTGGCGGCCTTGGTCTTTCCGACGCCGCTCACCTCGAGGAATTCATCCAGATCCCGGGGCATGCGGAGGCACATATCCGTCAGGGCGGAATCCGGGAAGACCACGTAGGGCGGCACGTGCAGCTCCTTCGCCAGCCGGGAGCGCTCCGCCTTCAGGTGGCCGAGGAGGGTACTGTCCGCGGCGTCGGCGGTATGGCGTTGGGCCTTCTTTTTCTTCTTCCCGTTCTCGGGGGCGGCCTTCATGTAGACCTTTTTCCGGCCGAGGAGGATATCCCGGGAGGCGGATGTGGCGTGGGGGATCCGGTAGACGGAATCCGCGTCGTAGGCGACGGCTCCCTGCGCCCGCAGCACCGCGATGATCTCCCGGATATACTGCTCCGACTCGCCCTTCATGATGCCGTAGGTGGACAGGGAATCCAGGCCGTACTTGTCCACGGTTTCGTTGGAGGTGGCCCGGAGGATGGCAGAGATGGTACCGGCTCCCCAGCGGTTTCCGGTGCGGGCCATGCAGGACAGGACCTTCTGCGCGTCCTCGGTCACGTCCTTCACGACGAAATCCCCCTGACAATTGGAGCAGTTTCCGCAGGAGCCGGAGGTTTCCTCGCCGAAATAACGCAGGAGGTAGGAGCGGAGGCACAGGGGTGTCACACAGTAGTCCGCCATCCGGTCCAATCGGTCGTATTCCAGCCGCTTCTGCCGCTCCTGTTCCTCCGCTGTCAGGTCGGGATTGGGCTCGCCGTTCTCAATAAGGAAGTGGTTCAGTACGATATCGGACTTGGAGGCCAGCAGCACGCAGTCCGCCGGTTCCCCGTCCCGTCCGGCACGCCCGGCCTCCTGATAGTAGCTTTCCACATCCTTCGGCATATTGTAGTGAATGACGAAGGACACGTTGGATTTGTCGATGCCCATGCCGAAGGCGTTGGTGGCAGCCATGACGAGGCAGCGGTCATAGATGAAGTCCTCCTGGGCGGCGTGACGCTCCTCGTCGCTCATGCCGGC
>CACWLT010000021.1:19224-37755 GCA_902761695.1 uncultured Ruminococcus sp. | reverse complement strand
GGGTGTCGGTGTAGCGCACGTCCTCCAGATTGCGGTCAAGCCCCAGGCGCACGGCCTGATTGATGTAGGACCAGGGGTATCCGGCGTTCATGGAGGCGTTCTCCTGCCCCAGCGCCCGCACCAGCATGGTCATGGCGTCCTGCTTGGTGATGCCGCCCCGGGGGTCGAAGGTCTTCTCCGAGGTGCCTCTGATAAATCCGGAGGCAGCCGCCCAGGAGATGGCGCCGTTGTAATAAGGTTCGTAAAGGTCTTCGAAGCGGGTGGTGTTCTCCCGTCCCGCGTCGTCCCGGCCCAGCATCAGGCGGAACAGCAGGGAGGCCATCTGCTCGCGGCTGACCTGCTCGTCCGGGGAAAATTCGTCCTCCGACGTTCCCTTGATGACGCCGATATCCGAGAGCATGGAAATCTCCGCGGCTCCCCGGCTGTCGTCCCGAACGTCGTCATAGGTCTTCGCACCCGCAGTCACGGCGGAGCCCGCCAGCATCAGGGCCGCCAGCGCCGCGGAGAGGAATCGTCTGTTCATCTTTCGTCCTCCTTGGGATCATGGTTCGTGTCGGTCTCTCTCGCCGACGCCGACATGATACCACGGCCCGCGGACAAAGTCAATGATTTTTATGCATATGCAACAAAACCGAAACATTATTGCATCAGTATTACATCATTTTGCACAAGTTTTCCTCTGTTTCCACAGTTTCCGGAGCGGGCTTTCCATGCGCTTTCTGTACTGTTTATTTCCGGAAAAACAAAAAACGGACCGGCGTCAGATCGACAAACCGGTCCGGGTGGGAAATGCGTTCATATTACTGATGGAAGCGATACCGTGAGGACACTTTTCTATCGGTTCGTGGCGTGGATGACCTTGGTCATGCTCACGACGTCCGCGAAGTACTGGGCTGCCGTGGCGCCGCCGTCCTCGTAGTCCGTCATGATGACCAGGATGTAGGGATGCTCGTCGTACACGATCGCCATGTCGTGATAGGATTCCACGTCCCAGCCGTACTTGTGGCAGACCAGAACGCCCGGATAGTGCTCGGCGATGAGGTGGCCGTACTTCGAGCGGGACATGAGATTCTGCAGCCACAGGGCGTATGCCGATCCGGTGGAGAAATACCGGTAGACGTCCTTCAGGATCTTGCCGCAGTCCCGGGCCGTCAGATCCATGAAGTCCGTGTTTGTCCCCTGCACGCCCAGCCTGCTCATGAGATTATAGAAGGAATCGTAGCCGAAGCGGTAGTAGATCTGCATCCAGGCGATGTTGTCGCTGTACAGGATGGCGTATTCGAAGAGCTGGCGCACGGGCATGCTGACTCCGGCCTCCATCTCCATGATCTCGCCGGAGCCCTCCTCGTACATGGTGGCGGGGTCGTACACCCAGATCTCGTCCAGATTATACTTCTCCTCGCCGGGGCCGTAGACGATCTTCCCGTCAGCGCCCCGGGGATGGGAGGCCTCGAACTGCTCGAGCTCCAGAAGGACAGAATAGATGTAGGGCACCTTGATGAGGCTGGCGGCGTAGGTGATGACGTCCGGATTGTAGGACACCACATCCCCGGTAGCCAGATCCTCGTAATAATAGGCCAGGGTCGGATAGATCTCCGTCAGCTGGTTGGTTCCCGATACCCAGTCCCACCGCAGGGGAGCGCCGCCCTCCATATACTTCATGAGGACGTTCACCGGCTCCGTCTCCGGGAGGGAGGATTCCCTGACAGCGGGCTTGACGGGGGTGACGGGCACAGGCTCCGGCTGCACCGGATCGGGCTGCACGGGTTCCGGCTCCACGGGCGGCTCCGGATCGGGCTGCACCGTCTCCGGAGGTTCTGTATCCTCCGGGGCGGAGGGTTCTTCGTTCGGGACATTGTTGTCCGGGATCTCCGTGTCCGGGGCCTGCGTCTCCGGCGCTTCCGGGTTATCGTCCGGCACGCCCTCCTCCGGAATGCCCGTTTCATCCGCCGGGGCCGGATCGGCGCTGTTTCTCTCGGCGGGAGGCTCCTCCTCTTCAGCGGACAGGGTCATCAGCTCGGCCACCTCCTGGCCCATGGGACTGGACAGGGGCGCGGCGGCCTCTTCCCAGGCGCGGATTTCTTCCCTCGCGTCCTTCAGTTCTTCCTCCAGGCCGGAGACGGTCTCCTTCAGCGCGCTGCTTCTCTCCCGCAGGGCGTTGACCTTTTCGGTCTGGAGCTCGATTTTCCGGTTCAGGGTATCCACGTCGCCGCGAAGACTGTCCGCCATGCGGTTGGCCTCCGTCAGACGGGCGGAGAGCTGGGTGTTGGTCTCCGACATGCCCTCCTGCGCGTCCTCCAGAAGCTCGATCATGGACTCCAGACCGTCGATCTTGAGGGTCTTTTCCCTCGCCTCCGCCTCCGCCGCCTTCTTCTCGCTCTCCAGCTGATCCAGCTCGGCGTTAAGGCCGCTCAGCTCCGCGTTCAGATCCGCCAGCCGGGCCTTCATGGACTCCCGGTCCTCGGTGACGGCCGTCAGCCTGCCCGAAGCGGTTCTGTACAGGACGGCCAGGGACACCGTGGAAATCAGGAGCCCCGCCGCCAGAACAATCAGAACGGCGTTCAGCACCCGTTCCTTCGTCCGGTTCATTCTCTATCCTCCGTGATCTGTAAACGATAAAGCGGCCTCCGTTCAGACAAAAATCCCGCGTCATGGCGCAGGATTGTCGATGGGTCAATTGTCGTCGCCGCTGTAGAAAACGATCTCCTGCGGGAAGCGGAGTCCCAGCTTCTCGTGGGCCACCTCGGCCACGTACTCGCTGTCGAAGGGACGGTCCAGCTCCGCCTGAAGCTCGTTGATGTGCTCGCTGATCTGATCGATTTCCTGACGGAGAGCCTCTGCCTGCGCCATGTAATCGTTCTGCCGGAGCCGGATGACGACGAAGCTGACGATGCAGAAAACGGCGAAAACAAGAATGCTCACCCGCACCAGCATATTGTGAAACAAATTGCGCTTCAAAGCCGCGTCCCCTCCTCTCCGTCAAAGGATACATCCTCTCTGAGGTGCGCCATGGCCGCCTCCGTGCGTCTGACGCCCCGCATCCGTCCGATCCGCGCCGCCGCCCGCCCGACCGTATGAGCGGCCAGGAACCGCAGCGCGCCGAAAAGCAGGACGAGGGCCGCCCGGATCAACGCCGCCGCCCGCCGGACCGGTGTGACCACAAGGATCCGCAGGGCTCCCCGCAGCAGTCCGGCCAGCTTTTGGGCCAGGAACAGCAGCGGGCGGGACAGGCTGATCCGCCACAGGCCGAAACCTGCCGCGGCAAACGCCCCCATGAACCAGCGGAACTGTCCGTCGTTCGCCCAGTAGACCCAGACGGAGGCCGCCGCGCCCAGGAAAAGCGCCGCGCAGAGATCCGTCATGAGTCGACAACAGAACGGCAGGATCCCCTCCCGTTCAACGAGCTTCCCCTTTATGTACGACATAAGTCCGCAGAGGATATATGTAATTCTTATTATATCGCAGGATACGCCAAAAATCAAGCCTAAAATGAAAGAAGTTGCGACAAGTTCCAGCTGATTACGGGTCAGAATCTCAAGATACGCCATTTCAGCGGAACAGCCTCCCGAAAAAGCCCCGGCGCTCCCTCTCCCCGCCGTCCTCCTCCAGATAGGCGAAGGCGTCCACGGTCCCCGTCAGCTCCAGCTCCCCCTTTTCTGCGGAGAACCGGCCGATCTTCAGACCGCTGCCGCTCACCGCGATCCGGCCCAGGGAGGACGCCAGCACGATCTCCGTATCCGAAAAGCTCTCCACCTCCTCGATGCCGCCAAGCTCCATCCGCTTCCGTGAAAAAAGGCATACGTCCTGATCCATGCGCGCCCCTCCGTCGTTGATTTGACAGAGTATATGCGCCGGGTCCGGTCCGTATGCCGGTATGACTGCGGGATTTCCGGGGCTCAGTTTTCGATGACCTCGTACAGTGAGGAGGCGTCGGCCTTTGCGGCGTGCTCCTTCACGTCCAGCACCCGGAATTTCAGGGTTCTGTCCCCGTAGGTCACGGCGATGACGTCCCCCTCCTTCACGTCGTAGGAGGCTTTGGCCCGTTTGCCGTTGACCTCCACGTGCTCGCTGTCGCAGGCCTCGTTGGCCACGGTTCTCCGCTTGATGATGCGGGACACCTTCAGAAATTTATCCAGTCTCATGCGTCCGCTCCTTTCTTTTCCTCATTCGTCTCGGGGGACTCGCGGAACGATGCCACGTATCCGTCAAGGATATCCCCCACGTCCTTCTCCACGGCCGCGTCGGGCGAGGCCATCCGCACGGCCTGCCAGATCAGCGCGGCGATGCGCCGGTCCCTCTCCTCCCCGGACGAGTCGGCCACATCCCGCGCCAGGGACATGAGGGACGCGGCCTGCTCCGCTTCCGTTCCGAAATCCGCGCCGCCCTTTCTCGCCTTCTTCGCGATCTTTTTGGCCCGGAGCAGGGCGGGATACTGCTTCGGCACGGCGTTCAGCACCTCGTAAAGGGTGTCCCGGGATTTCTCGGCGGTTTTCAGCCGGTCCCAGTTGTCCAGCACCTCGCCGGAGCCGCTGACCCGCACGTCACCGAACACATGGGGATGGCGGTAGATCATCTTGTTCACCAGCTCCGTGGTTACGTCCTCCAGGGTGAAGCGCCCGGTCTCCCGCTCCATCTCCGTATGCAGGAGCACCTGGAACAGAACGTCCCCCAGCTCCTCCCGGAGAAGCGGGGAATCCTCCCGGTCGATGGCCTCCACCGCCTCGTAGACCTCCTCGATGAAGTCCGTGCGGATGGAGTGGTGGTCCTGCTCCCGGTCCCAGGGGCAGCCCTCCTCCGACCGGAGCACCCGCACCAGCTCCGCCGCCGAGGTCACGTCGTGGACGTGCTCCCTCATCAGCTTTTCCTTCAGTTCGCGTATGGTCATGACCGGATTCCTTTCTTTATTTTCCTTCCCCCGGACGGAACAGCGCGCCCGGGAAGCCATCTTTTAAGCATCGCCCGCTCCTCCGCCCCGACGCCGCCCGTCAGGATCAGAAGCAGAACGTATACCGGCACGGCGGCGAGAATAGCGAAGGACACCGCGCATCCCGATCCCGCGGACGGAAGGAGTGCGCCGTACACCCACCGGGCCGACAGCGCGCATCCCGCCCCCGCCGTGAGGGACGACCACGCGGTTCCGAGGGGAAACGCCGCGCCGACCCGCCGGTGCAGAAACGCCAGATTGAGGCCGGCCACCGCCGCATAGCTGAGCAGGGTGGACAGGGGTGCGCCGACGATGCCGAAGCGTCTGAGCAGAAGCTCCCCGGCTCCCCATTTCAGCGCCGCGCCCGCCGCCATGGAGAGCACCGTCAGCCGCTGTCCCCCCGACGCCTGCAAGCCAGCGTTGGTCACCGCCGTCAGACAGAGCAGGAAGGACGCCGGAGCCAGGATCGTCAGAAGAGGAGACGCGGCGTGGGCCGAGGCATCCCGGAACAGCAGGCAGAGGATGGGATCCGCCAGAGCCGCCAGTCCGCAGGCGCAGGGTACGCCGATGAGCACCGCGATCCGCATGGCGCCCATGATCCGCTCCGCCGCCTCCCTCCGGTCTCCCGCCGCCAGCGCGGACGCTGCGGAGGGCACAAGGGCATAGGCCGCGGGATAGACGAGGACGGGGGGCAGGTTGAACAGGGGGACCGCCAGCGACGTGTAGTTGCCGAACCGCGCTGCCGCCTCCTCCGCCGTGGCCCCCAGCTCCCGCAGGATCCGCTGGACGGACACGGTGTCCATGGCGGAGGACAGGCTCATGACGGAGGCGGACAGGGTCACGGGCACGGCGATGCGACAGAGGGCGCGGAGTGTTTTTATAAGGGGTTCGGCCTCCTCCCTGCACCGTCGCCGTTTTTTTCCCTTTCCCCGGACCGCCAGCAGATAGACCATGCTGACAAAGGATCCGGCGGAAAGACCCGCAGCGGCATAAGCGGCGGCGATGGGGGCGGCATATCCCCGGCTGACGGCGAAAACCGCTCCGGCCAGACCGCAGATCAGCTTTCCCGCCGCCTCGGCCAGCTGGGACACCGCCGTGGGGGTCACGTCCCCGCAGCCCTGGAACCATCCCCGGACGGCACTGGCTGCACAGATGAACAGAAGCGCCGGCGCGACGCTGCGGACAGCCGCCTCCGATCCCGGGGAACGGATCAGACCGGCAAGGGGCTCCGCTCCCGCCAGCATGAGCAGGCATCCGGCGCATCCGAAGAGGGTCATCAGCCCGAGCGTCCGGCGGTAGGTGGCCTCCGCTCCGTTCTCGTCTCCCCGGGTCCTCCGCTCCGCGATCATGACGGACAGGGCCACGGGCAGACCGGCGGTGAACAGGGTGTAGAGCAGGGCGAAGACGGAGTAGGCGGCGTTGTAATACCCCATGCCCGCGTCGCCCACGGCGTAATTCATGGGGATCTTGAACAGCAGTCCGGCCGCCTTGACCAGAAGGCCCGACACGGTCAGGACAAAAACGCCCCTCGTCCCCCGGACCTCCCTTCCCGATTCCGATTTCCGCAAGCGCGCCTCCCGGTGATCCGTCCTCCGCTGAAGCGCGCCGGGGCTTTACCCGATGAACTCGCGGAACACGGAATTTTGCGGGATCATGCGCTCCTCCAAGAGGGGGCAGTCGAACGCGGCCAGACGCGCGGCCAGATCCTCCGCCTCGTCCCGGTAGCGGCTGTCGGCGGGCACCGTCTGCAGAAGCGGCACGGCGTATCTCGCCAGAAAGAACGGCTCGTAGTCCAGGAACGAATCGAGGGTCAGGTCGCGCTTTTTCGCGTTCGGGAAAATGTTGTTCTGCTCGTTGGCGCGGACACCCTCCCACAGATGGAGCGTGAACTCCGGCGTCGCCCCGCGGAACCGGTAGTCCCGCACGATTCTGCGCAGAAGGCGGAGTTCATCCCGGTTGAGCACGGAGCCGGTGCAGGAGACGTCCTCCTTCACGTTCATGAAAATGGTGAAATAGCGCGCCCCGAACAGACGCGTCACCTCCGGATAGACCGCCTGGATCCCTTCGAAGACATATATATCGTCGGGATCGGGATAATATTCGTTGTACTCCGTGCGGCCGGTGGCGGTGAAGTCGTAATGAGGCACCAGCACGGGAAGGCCCGCGTTGAGGCGCTTCATGAACGCCTCGAAATAGTCGAGGTCGATGGCGGCGGCGGAGTCGTAGTCCGGGCTCTCCCCGTCCACCACGTTCCGGTCGGCGCGGTCCTTGAAAAAGTCGTCGATGGACATGACCACAGCCCGTCGCCCGGCCTCCTTGATGCGGCGGGTCAGCTTGGCAGCGGTGGTGGTTTTTCCGGAGCAGGTGGGTCCCGCCAGCGCGACGATTTTGGCGTGCTCGCCGGTTAAGATCGACGTCAGGGCTTCCTCGATGCGCTCCGTATAGCGTGTCTCGCAGAGGTCGACGTAAGCCTGCGCCTCCTCCGTGGTGCGGATGGTACACTGGATAGTTTTCAATTGAGTTACTCCATTTATGGGGACTTTCAGACACTCCTTCAGTCAGCACAGCTGACAGTTCCCTCTGGGAGGGAGCCTCAAAGCTGGGCATTTCTCTGCTTCCCTCTCAGAGGGAGGGGGACCGCTTGCGATGGAAGGAGTGTCCGTCGGCATGTGCGATAGTATAAATCGGCGTTCTGCCCTTGTCTTTTGCTGATTAAAAGTTCTCCTTTACTCCTCCGGCTCACCCGGTGCGGTAAAGAATTCACGTGCGGCGGTGCGGAGGGCGGTGAGGCGGGCGCTGTTCCCTTCCCGGTATTCCCGGAGGTATTCGTAGGGGTATTTCGGCTGGAAGAGACGCTCGATGCGCACGCTGCCGTCCGGGGCGGGCTCCGAGACCAGCTTGGTGACCGCGTGGGCTCCCGCGCCGAAGATGGAATGGATCTCCTCCATCATATAGATGTTGTAGAGTCCCTCGTGCCCGGGCTTGGCCCAGCCCACGTTTTCCAGATTGCCCACGGTGTTCTTCTGCCGGTACATGTAGTAGGGAATGTACCCGTCTCCCCGCAGCGCGCTCTCCGCGTAGTCCACGGACCGGGCCGCCGTCAGGGAGGATGGGTCGAACCGGCCTTCGGTGCGGAAATCCGAGGACTTCTTCACGGAGAAGGTGTGTACCGTGATGTTCTCCGGATCCAGCGCCGCCACGCCGTCCAGCGTATAACGGAAGGATTCCGGGGTGTCCGCGGGCAGTCCGGCGATGAGGTCCACGTTGATGTCCCGCACGCCGCTGTCCCGGGCGATCCGGTAGGCCTCGAAGAACAGCTCCGGGGTGTGCGCCCGTCCGATGGCGGCCAGAACCTCCGGATTGAGGGACTGGGGATTGACGCTGACCCGCGTGACGCCGCCCTCCACGGCCGCCGCCATTTTTTCCGGGGTAATGGTGTCGGGACGTCCGGCCTCAAGAGTATATTCCGGCGGGCGGGCTCCCGTGGCGTCGAGATTCTTTCTCACGCGGGCGAGAAGGAAGGACAGCTGCTCCGCGTTCAGCACCGTGGGGGTTCCCCCGCCGATATAGACCGAGGCGATCTCCAGTCCCCGCTCCCGGATCACGGAAAAGATCCCGTCCACGTCGTTGCCGAGGGCCTCCAGATACTCCGGGATCAGCTTCAGAAGCCCCGGGGAGGTGTAGGACACGAAGGAGCAGTAGGCGCAGCGGGTGGGGCAGAAGGGGATCCCGATATAGACGCTGCACTGCTTCCGGGATTCCGGGGTGATGAGCCGGGATTCCGCCATGGACACGTCCGCGGCCAGCCTTCCCTTTCCGGGCTCTGTCAGATAATCCCGGGAGATGGCGGCGGCGGCTTCCTCCACGGTGTATCCCGCCCGGAACAGCTCCGTGGCCACCTTGGCGGGACGCACGCCGGTCATGATGCCCCAGGGAGGACGGATCCCGGTCATCTCACGTCCGGCTTCGAGAAAGGCCTCCCCCGCCGCCAGCTTCCGCACCCGGTCCGCTTCCCCGTTTCCGGCGTTCCACGGGACAAGGGCGACCCCCTCCGTGGTTCTCTTCCCCTCTTCATCCGGAACGGACAGGACCACCCGCGCGCGGACGCCGGACCCCTCCTCGTCAAGCGTGATCCAGGCCTCGGGGACCTCTTCGCCCGGCTCCTCCCCCTCCGGAAATTTCACCCCGGGGAAGAAGATCATGCAGAGAGTCTGGACGTAATAGGGCTTGATCTGCCCCTCGATATGCAGGATCATGGCTCAACCCCGCTTCGGCTGCTTCAGCACCTGGGAATCCAGCTGCATGGTGACGGGGCCGTCGTTGACCAGCTCCACCTGCATGTCGGCGCCGAACCGGCCGGTGGAAACCTCGGGCACACAGGTCCGCATCCGGCTGACGAAATCCTCGTAAAGGGGAATGGCCTGCTCAGGACGGGCCGCCGCCAGATAGTCGGGACGGTTCCCCTTCCGGTAGGCGGCGCAGAGGGTGAACTGGGACACCACGATGACGCCCCCGCCCACATCCGTGACGGAGAGGTTCATCTTCCCCTCCTCATCGGAGAAGATCCGCAGCTTCGCGATTTTGTCCGCCAGGAGCCGCCCGTCCTCCTCCGTGTCCTCGGTGGTCACGCCGAGCAGGATCAGAAGTCCCTTCCCCGGGCAATCCGCCAGAACCTCGTCTCCCACCGTCACCCTTCCCCGGGCGATCCGCTGAATCAATGCAAGCATGGCTTTACCTCTGTATGACCAATCCGTCAAAGCCCGCCGTCAGGCTCCGCCGCGCTCGATGGTCCGGACGCGGGGCACCTGCTTCAGCCGGGAGAGGATGGAATTGTAGTGATCGACGTTCTTGCAGCCCACGGTGAGCTGGATGATGATGTCGTCGTCGGTCCGCTTCTTCGTGTTGATGGCCAGAAGGGTCACCTTCATGTCCGCCAGGGCTGTGGTGATGTTGGAGACCAGGCGGATGTCGTTCTCCGCGTAGATGGAAAGGCTCACCTCGTAGACGGGCTTCGAGGAGCCGGCGAATTCCTCCACGTCCCATTCCGCCGAGAGCCATCGGTCCGCCTGCTCCGGGTTGGTCATGCCTGCCACGGCGTTGGGGCAGTCCCGCTTGTGGATGGAGATGCCGTAGCCCTTGGTGACGAAGCCGATGACCTCGTCCCCCGGCAGCGGATTGCAGCAACGGGCGAACTTGACCTCGCAGCCGTATTCCCCGTCCACGATGATGCCCCCGGTGCCCCGCTTCCTGAGCTGTCCGGTCTGGACCTGCTCCGTTCCGGTGACGGCGGCCTCCTCGTCGGGCTTCACCACCCGCTCGTATTCCTGCCGGAGCTTGGTGGAGACCTTGGTCATGGCCACGCCGCCGTAGCCCACCGCGTTATAGAGGTCCTCCACGTCCGCCATGCCCAGCTTATGCGCGACGGCGGCGGCGATCTCCGCGGTCTGGACGTCCGTGGGCTTCACCCGGAATTTGCCGAGGAGCCGCTCGATCTCCGCCTGGCCGATCTTGATGTTCTCAGGCCGCTTTTCCTTCTTGAACCACTGGCGGATCTTGGCTCTGGCCTCGCTGGTCTTGACGATCTTCAGCCAGTCCCGGCTGGGTCCCCTTGAAGCGGAGGAGGTCAGGATCTCCACGATATCGCCGGTCTGGGGCACCTTGTCGATGGGCGCGATCATGCCGTTGATCTTCGCGCCTACCATGCGGTTGCCGATCTGGGAGTGGATGGCGTAGGCGAAGTCGATGAGGGTGGAGTTCTGGGGCAGGGCGATGACGTCTCCCTTGGGGGTGAAGACGAAGGTCTCGTCCGAGAAGATGTCGATCTTCAGGGCCTGCATGAAGTCCTCGGTGTCGGTGGCGCTGTTCTCCGCGTCGATGAGCTTGGAGATCCAGGCCAGCTTCTTGTCGATCTCCTCCTTGCTCTTGGCGCCGGACTTGTATTTCCAGTGGGCCGCGATACCGAACTCCGCCACCTGATGCATCTCCCGGGTCCGGATCTGCACCTCGAAGGGGATGCCGTCCCGGCCGATGACCGTGGTGTGGAGGGACTGGTACATATTGGGCTTCGGCGTGGAGATATAGTCCTTGAAGCGGCCCGGAATGGACTTGAACAGCTCGTGGATGATGCCGAGGGCCGTATAGCACTCCAGCTCCGTCCCCACGATGATCCGGATGGCGTAGAAGTCGTAGATCTCGTCGAAGCTCTTGTTCTGGTTGAACATCTTCCGGTAGATGGAGTAAACCGTCTTGACGCGCCCCTCCAGGGTGAAGTGGATACCGTATTCCTCCAGCTTCTCCGCCACGTAGGCCCGGGTGTTCTCGATGAAGTTCTGGTTCTGGCCGTACTTGCGCTCGATGTCGTTCGACACCTCGGCGTATCCGATGGGATCCAGATAGGACAGGGCCAGGTTTTCCAGCTCCTGCTTGATGCGCTGCATGCCGAGGCGGTGGGCTAGGGGGGCGTAGACGTGCATGGTCTCCAGGGCCGTGGCGCGCCTCTTGGCCTCAGGCTTGACCCCCAGGGTGCGCATGTTGTGGAGCCGGTCGCAGAGCTTGATGAAGATGACCCGGATATCCTTCGACATGGCCAGGAGCATCTTCCGGATGTTCTCGATGTTGGCCTCTTCCTTGTCCTCCACGTTGATGGCCTTCATCTTGGTCAGGCCGTCCACCAGCATGGCCACGTCGTCGCCGAAGCGGTTGCGGATGATGTCGATGGAGGTTTTGTCCGGGCAGTCCTCCACCGTGTCGTGGAGAAAGGCCGCGCAGATGGAGTCCGTGTCCAGCCCCAGGGAGGCGACGATCTCCGCCACCGCCACGGGATGGGAGATATAGGGCTCGCCGCTGACCCTGAACTGCCCCTCGTGGAGGTTCTTGGCGTAGAGGTACGCCCGCTCCAGCTTTTCGATGTCGTAATGCCGCTCGGAGGCGCGGATCATGGAAAGCAGCGGGGCGATCCCTTCAAAGGCCGGTTCCGCGATCCCGGGGGTCTTCCCGCCCTGATCGGTCAGAGTGTTGTCGTTCGTCATATCAGCCTTCCAAATCCTCGTTCAGTTTCTTCATTATCGCCGCGCTCATGAGATCGACCTTGCCGGACCGGGTGACGGAGCGGAAGGCAAAGAGCTCGCTGTCCTCCGTCAGCCGCGTCACGCCGAAGAGCCCCAGCTCCCGGAAGGTCAAAAGGATCACCTTCAGCTTGGTGTAGCCCACACGCCGTCCGCCGGTGGCCACCAGATAGGAAAGGCCCCGGATGGTAAAGGCGTCCCGGTCCACCTTCAGCTCCCGCCGGATCACGTTGTACACGGCGGCGAAGTCCTCCCGGTCGGGCAGGACGGCGGAGGCGGGGGCAATGCCGCGCAGGGTCTTGCCGGACCGGATCCGGGCATACCAGTCCCTGTCCCTCTGCTCCCGCTCCATCTGCTCCCCGGCCAGCCGCACGTCCCGGACGATGAGCTGTAGGTTCCGCTGATGGCCGAATTCGTTGATATCCATGGTGAACATGACGTCCGCCGTGTCGCCGGGATAGAGGTCCAGCTCCTGGATGGTCTTCCGGAAGCACATGGCGGTGACGGTGACGCCCCCTGTCTTCAGAAGCATACGCGTGTGCTTGCCGCCGCCCACCGCCGCCACGTCCGCGACCTTCACCTGCCGCAGCACGAAAACCGGCACCGGATTGGAGACGCCGAAGGGTTCGAGACGGTACAGCTCCGCCGCCTGCTCCATGGTGAGATCGGCGGGGGTCAGCTCGCATTCCGCGTCCAGCTGGGGCGTCAGATCCCGGTCGGTGAAGGCTTCTCTGGCGTAGGCGTTGAGCCTCTCGCGGAAGGCCTCCAGATTGGAGCGCTTGACGGTGAGGCCCGCCGCCAGCTCGTGTCCGCCGAATTTCTCCAGAAGATCGGAGCAGGCGCTCAGGGCCTCCACCAGGTTCATGCCCTTGACGGAGCGGCCGGAGCCCTTGCCGGGATCGTCCCCGCTCTTTTCCTCACCCGCCCCCTCGAAGGAGATCAGGATGGAGGGACATCCGTATTTTTCCGTGATGCGGGAGGCCACAATGCCGATGATGCCATGATGCCAGTCCTCCGCGTCCAGCACGATGACCGGATCCTTCGCGAAGTCGTGGCGCACGGCGATCATGGCATAGGCGTCCTCCATGATCTTGTTCTCCTCCGCCTGCCGCTCCCGGTTGATCTCGCAGAGCTGACGGGCCAGGGGAGCCGCCTCGTCCCTCGTCTTCGCCAGAAGGAGCTCCACGGCCATGGAGGCGTCCCGGATCCGTCCGGCGGCGTTGATGCGGGGGGCGATGGTGTAGCCGATGTAGGAGGCCGTGATCTTCTTCCGGTTCGTGGAGCGGGACTCCTCCCGGGTGGCTTCCATCAGCTCGGCAAGGCCCGGACGTTCCGTATGCTCGATCAAGGACAGGCCGTAGCTGACGATGAGGCGGTTTTCATCCCGCACAGGCATGACGTCCGCCACGGTCCCGATGGCCACCAGGTCCCCGTAATCCCGGGACACCCGCCGCACGCAGGTCAGCATGTCGTCCCCGGGGGAGAACAGGGCTTCCAGCGCCGAGAGCACCTTGAACACCACGCCCACGCCCGCCAGCTCCTTGAAGGGATAGGGGCAGTCCGGACGGCGGGGATTGACCACGGCCTCGCAGACCGGCAGATCCCCGTGACATTCGTGGTGGTCGGTGACGATGACGTCCACGCCGAGAGACGACGCGATTTCCGTTTCGGCGGAGGCCGTGATGCCGGTATCCACCGTGATCATGAGGCGGCATCCCTCCTCCGCCAGCCTCCTCACCGCGGACTCCGAAACGCCGTAGCCCTCTCCGGAGCGGCACGGGATGTAATAGCCCACGTCGTCCACATCGTAGTCCCCGTAGATGACGATGCGCTCCCCCCCCTCCACGGCGTCGCGGATCCGGGCGGCCGCTTTGTCCATATCCTTCATCAGGAAGGGATCGTGCAGCTGCTCCTCTTCCTTCCTGAGAAAACGCGCGGCCTCCTCAGGCGACGAACAGCCGCGGTTCTTCAGCAGCTGCGCCGTGGGAAGCCGGACGCCGAGGGCCTTCGCGATGGCGTTCACCTCGGGATCCCGCGCCATGGCTTCGGCCGTTGTCATGATGTTCCACTGATTCCTGTACTGCATTATGCCGTTCACTCTCTTTATCTGTAGTATAATTATAAAGATCCGCAATCAGGATAACTCTTCCGTATCCTCCTCCGGTTCTCCGCCGGCCCGGCAGACGATCCGGATCCGGGGAGCGCGTCCCCGGAGATGCCGGTCCCAGAGCCCGATGCCGACGAAGGCCAGAACAAACCCCGCCGCCGCCGCGATGATCCCGGTTCCCTCGCTGCCGGACATCCGGAAGCCGAGAAAGAAGAAAAGCGCGGTCACCGCCAGCGGCACGAGAAACACAAGGGCTGCGGAGCCCAGCACGACTCCCTCGTCGGACTCCACCTCCACCAGATCCCCGGCCTTCGCGCCGATGGGATTGAGGGCCCGGGCGGTCATGGGGCGGCTGTCCCCCACGAGGCCGGTGATGGTGCAGTGCCCCCCGCAGCCCCCGCTTTTTTCGCATCCGTCGCACATGGTGGAGCGGGTCACCTCCACGGTGGCAAATTCGCCGTCTGTTTCCTTCACTCTGGCTCTCTGTCTCATAGAACCTCCGCTCCGTGCGTGTGTTGGTTATGATTCCGGGGACGGACCGTGCGCAGCCATGAGCTTCAGGGCGCAGCGGACGCCGTCCACCGCAGCCGAAACGATGCCGCCCGCGTATCCCGCTCCCTCTCCGCAGGGGTAGATCCCCGCTTTTCCCGGCGCGCATCCGTCCTCGCCGCGCAGAATCCGCACGGGGGAGGAGGTCCGGGTCTCGATGCCGGTGAGGGGCACGGCGGGATCGTCATAGCCCTTCAGCTTCCGGCCGAAATCCGCCAGCCCTTCCCGGAGCATCTCCGTGACGAAGGGAGGCATCAGCTTTTCAAAATCCGCCGGGGTCACACACCCTCCCCGGTAGGTGGGAACGATCCTCGAGAAGGCCGTCCCCCGTTTTCCTGCCATGAGATCGCCCACGGTCTGGTACGGCGCGGCATAATTCCGCCCGCCTGCCTCGAAGGCCCGCCGCTCCAGATTCCGCTGGAACGCGATGGCCTCCAGGGGAGAGCCGCCGAAATCGGAGGGATGGACGGACACGCACACCGCCGCGTTGGCGTTGACGCCGTCCCTTGCCCGCTCGCTCATGCCGTTCGTGACCACGCCGCCCTCCTCGCTGGCCGACGGCACCACGACCCCGCCCGGGCACATGCAGAAGGTGTAGCAGCCCCGGTCGCCGCGCCGATAGGACAGCTGATATTCGCCCCGGCCCAGGGTGGGATCCCCGGCATGTTCATGGAAGAGGGCTTCGTCGATGTCCCGCTGAAGGTGCTCGGCCCGGACGCCCACGGAAAAGGGCTTGGCCTCCACGGCGAATCCGGCGTCGATCAGCTCGCCAACGGTGTCCCGCGCGCTGTGGCCCGTGGCCAGGATCAGGGCTTCAAAGGGGATCTCCCCGTCGGTCGTTGTCAGGCGGTTCTCCCCGATCCGGCGGGCCGCGGTGCGATAGCGGATCTCCCCGCCCAGGGAGCGGATTTTCTCATCGGCGTTCTGCACCACCCGGCGGAGCACGTCCGTCCCGATGTGGGGCTTCGCTTTATAAAGGATATCCTCCGGCGCGCCCAGGGTGTGCAGCGTCTCCATGACCCAGGCGGTCAGGGGATCGTTGATGCGGGTGGTGAGCTTGCCGTCGGAGAAGGTGCCCGCGCCCCCCGCGCCGAACTGAATATTGCATTCGGGATCCAGGATGCCGTCCCGGACGAAGCGATCCACCGCCGCGCACCGCTCCTCCACGGACCCGCCCCGCTCCAGAATCAGGGGACGGTATCCCTCGGCGGCCAGCAGCAGTCCGGCAAACATCCCGGCGGGTCCGAAGCCCACGACGACGGGTGAGTGCGTGAGGGGACGCTCCCCCTTCACCGGAATCACGGCGGGATCGGAATGAAGCCGCAGTTCCCCGCCCTCCGCCGCCGCACGGATCTTCGCCGCGCCCCGACCGCCGCACACGGTCTCTCCGTACACGGTGTAGACGAAGGCGATGTCCCCACGCCGGGCGTCGATGGATTTTTTTGCGATCCGGAGGTTTTCCGGGTCCGCCCCGGTGATCCGCCGGATCCGGTCAGCGGCCTTTCCGACGGCGTATCCGTCCGCGTCCTCTCCGGTCAGACCGGGGGTATAGGGGATGCGGATGGAGCCGATTTCCAGCTTAAAGCGTTTCATGTTCATTTGTCAGCCCGCGTTCTCCCCTTCGTCCTGTGTGAACGTCACGGCGATGTCGTATACGCCCAGCGCGAAGACCTCGTCCTTATAGGGGGAATCCACCACGACCTCCGCCCTGACCTGGGACGTGCCGAAATTGTTCTCGGTGAAGGGACTCATATCGAGCAGGAGCTCCACATCCTCCGGCATCAGGCTGTTCAGCGCCTCCACGGGGCCCATGAAGGTGACTTCAACCGGCATCCTCTTGTCTATTTCGTAGGATACGCCCGCCCTTGCCTTCGTGTCCTTGATATTCTCCCCGGGGACCGTTATTTTGATCGCCCTGATTTCTGAGCTCACCGTCACGTCTACCGACACCTGATTTTCGGACAGGGTGACCCCCTCGGGCGCTGACAGCGTCTCGATTTTCTGCGCCTTGCCTCCGTAGATCTCCATCCGCTCGTCCACCCGGATGGGGTCCAGCTGACCGGCCGCGTCCACAGCGTCGGGGTCACCGTCCAGGGTAACGGTCTCGGGATCCAGGGTGACGGTACAGTTTCTGCCGTCCTCCAGATAGTCCCAGACAAAATCCACGCTCAGGGGCACCGTCACCTTCTTGTACACCGGCACCTCCACCGTGACGGAGGAGGGCAGCCAGACCAGATAGGGAGACGTGATTTCCTCGTCCCGAACGGAGAGCAGCTTCACATCCGCCGTGATGGAGGACGTGCGCTTCACATCCGCCAGGTCCAGATTCACCTGGGCGGTCTTGACGGAATTGACGAAGGAACGGGGACCGGTCACCATGATTTTGTCGGTGGGAAGATCCACGGCGCCGTAATAGCAGCCGTCGGGCAGGTTCTTCTGATTGTCCCGCTGCAGGGTCAGATCCATATACACGGTGATCCGCTCGTCCACCGTAACGCTGATGGAATTGCGGGAAACCGCGGTCACCTTGCATCCCTCCGGCGCCCGGACATCGACTGGAACCGTATAGGAGCTGCCGTCCGTAATATTGGAGATATCCGCCGTTACGAGGATATCCTCCTCCTTCAGCCGGGAGATCACGCTCCTTTTGCCGGAAACGGTCACGTCCACCGTGTTCCCCATGCCGCTGTAGATGGCGAGGTTCCGCTTCTCCACCTCCTCGATCCCCACCAGCGTCACGGTCAGACGGGGATAGTCCTGACTGACGGTGGGCGGGTCGGAGGACATCACGTAGGCCCAGAGGACGAAGGCGGCCAGCAGGCAGGCGAGCCACATCCAGAGATCCGCCAGGCGGAAGCGTGAACGGGTCTTCGCGGTTTCGCCGGAATTGTTCTGATTCATTGCTGCTCGAGCCTCCCTTCCTCAGGAATCCGCGCCGCCGCGTTTTTTGCCGTCCTGACCGGCCCGCACCAGATTGTGAAGGCCGAACCATTTTTTCTCCGGAGCGCCTAGAAGCTGCTCGATCAGGAAGTCGCGGAGGGCATCGGGGGTGTAGTCCCGGACCAGTTTGCCCTCCACGGCGGTGGAAATGGTGCCGGTCTCCTCGGACACGATCACCACCACGGCGTCGCTGTTTTCGCTCATGCCCAGGCCCGCCCGGTGTCTGGTGCCCAGATCTTTGCTGATATCGGGGTTGGAGGACAGAGGGAGCAGGCAGCCTGCGGCATGGATTCGTCCGTTCCGGATGATCATGGCTCCGTCGTGCATGGGCGCTTTGTTGAAAAAGATGTTCTTGATGAGAAACGCGGCGGGATAGGCGTCGATGACGGTCCCCGTCAGGATCAGGTCCCCCAGGCGCGTGGTGCGTTCAAAGACGATGAGGGCGCCGGTCTTCGATTCGGAGAGATCCCCCGCGGCCTGCGCCACCTGCTCGATCATGGTGTGGATCGCGTCCAGGTCCCGGGACTCGCCCAGGGAGCGGAAGCCCTTGATGGGGGTCGTGCCCACCTTCTCCAGCACGGACCGGATCTCCGGCTGAAACAGAATGACCAGGGCGATGAAACCGAACTGAATGACGCTGGAGGTGATGAACTGGAGGGTATACAGCTCCAGCCAGTTGGAAACCACGCTGACGGCGATCAGGAGAAGAACGCCCATGGCCAGCTTCCCGGCCCGCCTGTCCCGGATGAACTTGAAAAGATAAAAAAACAGAATGGATACGCAGAGAATATCAATAAAGTCGCGGGGCAGAATCCCGCGCACGGTTTCCAGCAGCGACGTCAGCCCCTCCGGAAGCGTAATCAGCACGATCCGCAAGAAAACACCTCCCCAATCATACGATTAAAGTATTATACCATATCGCGCCGTCTTTTTCAAACCTTTTTCAT
>CACWLT010000021.1:0-19219 GCA_902761695.1 uncultured Ruminococcus sp. | reverse complement strand
TTTCTCCGCGCGCGGTCTGTTTTTTCCGGGGCCTCTTCCCCTCACCCGGCGAGAGGAAAAGTCCCACAAAAGAAGGGTGAATATCGTCGGTATATTTATGCAGTTCTGTTCACAATTCCCTCTTTCTTTTTGCCGGGGAACGTGGTATAATGACGGAAACCCTTCAGAAAGGAAGAGACATGAACGAAGGACTCATCCGGCCCTGCACGGTGGTGGTGGGGCACTACGGCAGCGGCAAGACCAATTTCGCCGTCAACCTGGCCCTGTCCGTGAAGCGGCGGCACCCGGAGGCCCCGGCCCGCATCGCGGATCTGGACACGGTGAACCCCTATTTCCGGACGGCGGACGCGGCGGAGCTTCTCCGGGCCGGGGGCGTGGAACCCCTTCTGCCGGAGTTCGCCAATTCCAACGTGGACATCCCCATGGTGCCCTCCGCTCTGAGAGCCGCCATCCGCGCGCCGGGCTTCACCGCCGTGGACGTGGGCGGGGACGACGGAGCCGTGGCCCTCGGCATGTTCCGCTCCGAGCTGACTGCGGCAGGGGCGGCGGTGCTCTTTGTGGTCAACCGCTTCCGGCCCCTCATCGCGACGCCGGAGGGAGCCCGGGACTGCATGGAGGAGATCGCCGAGGCGTCGGGGCTGAAGCCCACGGCCCTGGTGAACAACTCCAATCTGGGCGCGGAAACCGGAGCTGAGGACGTGCTCTCGTCCCTGGAATACGCCCGGGAGTGTTCTGCCCTCTGCGGCCTGCCCCTGCTCTGCCACTGCTACATGCCCGCCGTTCTGCCGGATCTGCCCCGGGTCTTCCGGGAGGCGGGGCTGGACGAAGGGGAGCTCTTCCCCATGGAGCAGGCCACGAGACAGCTGTTCTGACCTGCCTGCGGGAAGCTTCTGAAGAAATCAATCGGGAGGATCAAAATGAATAAAGTTACATTCCGGACGGATCGGTGCAAGGGCTGCGGGCTCTGCGCCGACGTATGTCCGAAAAAGATCATCGAGCTGGACACCTCCGCGCTGAACGCCAAGGGCTACCACCCGGCGGTCATCACGGATCAGGAGAAGTGCATCGCCTGCGCCATGTGCGCCACCATGTGTCCCGACTGCGTGATCAAGGTCGAGAAAGACGTCTGAGGAGGTGCGGTATGTCTGAAAAGGTATTGATGAAGGGCAACGAAGCCATTGCGGAGGCGGCGATTTCCGCGGGATGTCTCTATTTCTTCGGATATCCCATCACGCCCCAGACCGAGGTGGCGGAATACATGGCGCGGAGACTGCCGAAGGTGGGCGGCCTCTGCCTGCAGGCGGAGAGCGAGGTAGCCGCCATCAACATGCTCATGGGCGCGTCCTCCGCCGGGACCAGAGCCATGACCTCCTCCTCCTCCCCGGGAATTTCCCTGAAGTCCGAGGGCATCTCCTACATCGCCGGCTGCGACCTGCCCTGCCTCATCGTCAACGTGCAGCGCGGCGGTCCCGGACTGGGCGGCATTCAGCCCTCCCAGCAGGACTACTACCAGGCCACCCGGGGCGTGGGTCACGGCGACCTGCGGCTCATCGTGCTGGCTCCCTCCTCCGTGCAGGAAATGGCTTCCCTGACGGCCGAGGCCTTTGATCTGGCGGACACCTACCGCATGCCGGCCATGCTGCTGGCGGACGGCGCGCTGGGTCAGATGATGGAGCCCGTGGACTTCTCCGTCTTCCCGAAGCGTGAGCTGCCCGAAAAGACCTGGGCCACGAACGGCACGAAGGGCAAGCGGAAGAAGAACATCGTCAACTCCCTCTTCATCGAGCCGGACAAGCTGGAGCAGTCCATCCTGGCCCGGTATGAGCGCTACGCCAAGGTGGAGGCCGAGGAGGTCCGCTTTGAAGAAGTCATGACCGAGGACGCGGATATCGTTCTGGTAGCCTTCGGCATCACGGCCCGCATCGCCAAGAGCGCCATCGCCGAGGCCAGAAAGGCCGGCGTGAAGGCTGGTCTGCTCCGTCCCATCACCCTGTGGCCCTTCCCGAAGAAGCGGCTGAACGAGCTGGCGGACACGGCGAAGGCCTTCCTGTCCGTGGAGATGTCCATGGGCCAGATGGTGGACGACGTGCGTCTGGCGGTGAACGGCAAGCGTCCCGTGTCCTTCTTCGGACGGACGGGCGGCATGATCCCCTCCGTGGAAGAGGTCACGGCGGAAATCATGAAGATCGGCGAATCCCTCTGAATCCGGGAACGAGGTGACATATAGATGAAAACAGTATTTGACAGACCCGCGGCGCTGTCGGACGTGCCGCTGCACTACTGCCCCGGCTGCACCCACGGCATCGTGCACCGTCTGGTGGCGGAAACCATCGACGAGCTGGGCATTCTGGACAACACGGTGGGCATCGCTCCCGTGGGATGCTCCGTCTTTGCCTATAATTATTTTGAATGCGACATGATCGAGGCCGCCCACGGACGCGCCCCGGCCGTTGCCACCGGCGTCAAGCGTACCCATCCCGACACGGTGGTCTTCACCTATCAGGGCGACGGCGACCTGGCGGCCATCGGCACGGCGGAAACCGTCCACGCGGCCACCCGCGGCGAGAACATCACGGTGATCTTCATCAACAACTGCATCTACGGCATGACGGGCGGCCAGATGGCTCCCACCACCATCCCGGGTCAGGTGACCACCACCTCCCCCTACGGACGGAAGCGCAATGTGCAGGGAAGCCCCATCCGCGTCTGCGAAATGCTCTCCACCCTGGACGGCGTCGCGCTGGCGGCCAGAGTGACGGTGGACTGCCCGAAGAACATCATCCAGGCCAAGAAGATGATCAAGAAGGCCTTCCAGAATCAGCTGGACAAGAAGGGCTTCTCCATCATCGAGGTCCTCTCCACCTGTCCCACCAACTGGGGTCTCTCCCCGAAGGATGCGCTCCAGTGGCTGCGGGACAACATGATCCCCTATTATCCGCTGGGCGTTTACAAGGACGGCGAGGCCCTGCGCGACGATCCCGCGGAAAACGGGCAGTGAGAAAGGAGAACAGAACATGACGACGACATTCATTTTCGCCGGCAGCGGCGGTCAGGGCATTCAGTTCTCCGGCAAGCAGATGGCCAAGACGGGCATGCACCTGGGCAAGAACGTGACCTTCCTTCCCTCCTACGGTCCCGAGATGCGCGGCGGTACCTCCAACTGCACGGTGGTGGTCTCCGACGGCGAGATCGGCTCTCCCAGCGTCTCCTCCCCGGACGTGCTGGTGGCCATGAACCTCCCCTCCTTCGACAAGTTTGAGCCGAAGATCGCGAAAGGCGGCACCCTCTTCTGCGACTCCACGCTGGTGGACAAGAAGAGCGCGCGGGAGGACATCAAGGCGGTTTACGTCCCCGCGACGGGTCTGGCCAACGAGCACGACCTCATGGGATTCGCCAACGTCATCATGCTGGGCGCGATCCTGAAAAACACCGGGATCTTCGGCATCGAGGAGTTCGAGGAATTCCTGGTGGGCAGCATCCCCCCGTCCAGAGCGGCGCTGATCGAGAAAAACAAAAAAGCTCTCCGTCTGGGGTGGGAGCTGTAATCTGAAAGTTGAAACGAACAAACCGGGACGTGTCCGACAGGGGCACATCCCGGTTTTGACTTGTCTGTTTGAGTTACGTTTATACTAAACTCAATCTAAAAGGGAAACGCGGCTTCTTGAAAGGGAAGCCCGGAGCAGCAAGCTGCTCGGCAAGAACTTTAATGATTTCACTGATGCAGCTTCCTTCTCAACGTGCAGCACGGGGTAACGTACAGCGCATCTTTTCAGGTTCTGCTTTTTCTCTCGCCTTTATAGATTTCCTCTTTCAGTTGGGAATAGTATCAGTCCTTTTCTTCCCCGTCCGCGTCTCCACGGAAGGCGAAGGTGTTCCGCACGCCCTCCTCCGGCGCGGTGAAGAAGTCCAGGATCCACTCGTGGAAATCCGCCGCCTGTTCGAAGGCCCCATGGCTGTAGCCCTCGAACATGTGGAGCAGCGCGCCGGGGATTCGGGAGGCCAGCTCGCGGGAGGCTTCCCCGCTGACGATGGCGTCCTCGCTTCCGCCCAGGACCAGCGTCGGCACGGCCATGGAAGGCAGTCTGTCCCAGGCGTCGTGACCGAGGCAGGCCTCCGCTTCCCGGATGAACCTCTCCGTCCCCTGCACGCCGCCGGGGATTTTTTCGTTCAGACGTCCGTAGATGGCGTAGGCGGTCCGGTAGGCGTTCACGTGCTTGCCGGTGAAGGTGCGCTCCGCCGTGTCCGTCATGAGGGATACGGTGTCCCCGTCCTCCGCCATCCGGATCCAGCGGGTCAGCACGTCCCGCACCGTATCGTTGGGCCGGGGCATGGTGACGGCCAGCACAAGACGTCGGACGCGCTCCGGTGCGGACAGCGCCAGCTCCTGGGCTATCATGCCGCCCTGGGAGATGCCCAGCACGTTGGTCGGACCGTTTGCCCCGATCCCCAGCGCGTCCATAACCGCCAGCACGTCCCGGGCCATATCCCGGATGGTATATCCCGCGGGGATGTGCCGCCGCCTGCTGACGACGAAGACCCGGAAGTCCCGCACATACCGGTGATAGGCCAGGGAAAAGGGCAGCGCGAGGCCCTCCACGGTGCGCAGTCCGTCGCTGATGCCTGGAATCACGCACAGATCCCGCTCTCCCTCGCCGAAGGTGATATACTCCACGATATCGGAAACCGGCTCCCCCTCCGGGGACGGAAAGAGAAGCTCGATCTCCCCGTTTTTGAAATGATGCTGCATTGTTCGCTCCGTTCCGTTTCAAAAAAACAGAGGACCCGTGACGCGGATCCTCTGCATGTTCCACAGGCAATCAGTGCTTTCTTCTGGATTCTCTTTCCGCTTCGATCTCGGCCATTCTCGCCTGCTTCTTGGCATCCTCGAGAGCCTGCGCGGCGGCCTTGATAGCCTCCTCCACTTCCTCGGGAGACTTGCCGGCGGCGACAGCTTCGGCTTCGGCAGCCTTTTCAGCGGCGACCTTGGCGCGGAACTCGGCGCGTCTGTTGGCGGTCTCTTCGGCTCTCTTGGCCAGATCCTTCTGACGGGTGGCGATCACGCGGGTGACCTGATCGGTGTAAGTATCGATGTCGGCGCCGGTATCCACGCACATCTTCAGGATCGGCTCGCCGTTGTCCTTCAGAATCTGGAAGACGCTGTACTTCGCCTTCATGTCGTGGTCGCCCTTCTTGTAGTGGTATTCCTTCTCTTCCACCGTGGCCTTGGAGAGCTCGGTGTAGAAGTACTGACCCTCGATCTCCTCGTCGATGCTTTCGTCCAGGATGGAGAAGCGTCTGCCCAGGAGGTAGATCTTTTCACTGGTGAAGATGATGTTGACGGCCTGGTAGATGTTGGTGCGGCCCACGCCGTCGGCGCCCTTCTTGTAGTAGAACTCGGATTCCTTCGGCTCGAAGTCGTAGCCCTTCAGGTTGATGGGCTTGCGCTGCTTCAGGAAGGATCTTTCATAGACTTCGTGTCTCTTTTCGTTCTGCTCCTGCAGGTTCTTGACGCGCTCGGCGATCTGGAAGTCGATATCGGAATCCGTGGACTTTCCGCCGGAGGAGAACACCATGACGGCAAAGCCAACGATGGTGCCGAGGACGCCGATCAGGGTATTGGTGCCGCCTCTGCGCCCGCCGAAGATGATCCAGTAGAGCAGTCCGAGCACCGCCACGACCAGACCGATGATGGTCCCGACGTTAAAGGGCGGCGCGGTGAAGTACTTGAGGTTCCGTTTTGTTTCCATAACAAGTCTCCGTGATATAAATTCCGGTGATTACAGAGAACGCCCGGTATCGATACCTTAATCATACCATAAAATAGTTCCCGTGTCAAGGCGGATTTGTTGTTTTCCGCCAAAAAACATGGACAAAAAACCGGGATCCCGAAGAATCCCGGTGCGGATACAGGGCTGCTCAGTTGAGCTCGGCGAAGTACTTGATGGTGCGGACCATCTGGCTGGTGTAGGAGTTCTCGTTGTCGTACCAGGCCACGACCTGCACCTGATAGGTGTCGTCGTCGATCTTCTGGACCATGGTCTGGTTGGAATCGAACAGGGAGCCGTAGGTCATGCCGATGATATCGGAGGAGACCAGCTTCTCGGTGGTGTAGCCGAAGGATTCGGAAGCCTGAGCCTTCATGGCGGCGTTGATGGAATCCTTGGTGATGTCCTTGCCCTTCACGACGGCCACGAGGATGGTGGTGGAGCCGGTCGGAACGGGAACTCTCTGCGCGGAGCCGATGAGCTTGCCGTTCAGCTCGGGAATCACGAGACCGATGGCCTTGGCGGCGCCGGTGGAGTTGGGAACGATGTTGGCAGCGCCGGCGCGGGCTCTCTGCAGGTCACCCTTTCTGTGAGGACCGTCGAGGATCATCTGGTCGCCGGTGTAGGCATGCACGGTGGTCATGATGCCGGAGACGATCGGATAAGCGTCGTTCAGAGCCTTGGTCATGGGAGCCAGGCAGTTGGTGGTGCAGGAAGCGGCGGAGATGATGGTATCCTCGGGCTTCAGGGTCTTGTGGTTGACGTTGTAGACGATGGTGGGAAGATCATTGCCCGCAGGAGCGGAGATGACGACCTTCTTGGCGCCGGCGTTGATGTGGGCCTGGGACTTTTCCTTGGAGGTGTAGAAACCGGTGCACTCGAGGACGACGTCCACGTTCAGTTCCTTCCAGGGGCAGTTGTTGGCGTCCTTTTCCGCGTAGATGCGGATCTCGGTGCCGTCCACGATGATGGAATTCTCGGTAGCTTCAACGGTGTGCTTGTTCTCGCCGATGACGCCGCAGTAACCCTTCTGGGCGGTGTCGTACTTCAGCAGATGGGCCAGCATATCGGGGCTGGTGAGGTCGTTGATGGCGACGACTTCATAGCCGGGAGCCTTGAACATCTGACGGAACGCGAGGCGGCCGATACGACCGAAACCGTTGATGGCAACTCTTACAGACATTGGTGCAGTCCTCCAAATATATAAAATGATTTCTTTGGGAACGGATTCCGAAGGTCCGCATCTTTCAGGAAGGGCGTACCTTCACAGCATTATTTTACCGCATTTTCCGGGAATATACAAGGCTTTTTCGGAATTTTCAGGAGATTTTACAGTTTTGCCAAAAAAGCCGGCTCACAGGAGCAGTCCCATGTTCAGTCTTACCTCACGGCGGTCGATATCCCGGTTGGAATAGCAGCAGAGGTCAACCCCGATGAGGCGGAAGCCCTCGCTCTCATAGAAGGCTATGGCCCCGGTGTTGCAGGACTGGGTCTCGAGGATGACGGCGCGCCGTCCCTCCTCCGCCGCCTGTTTTTTTGCTATCGCCATCAGCCGGTGCCCGATCCCCTGCCGCCGAAGTTCTTCCGTTACCCACAGCTCCGCGACGACGAGCCTGTTGCTCCATTCCTCGGGGCAGGTCTCGATGCAGGCCAGCGGCTCCCCCTCCCCGGAAAGAATCCCCCAGGCCTTCGCGCCGACCCAGTGGTCCTGGTAGAGCCGGTCCGGGAAGTCGTATTCCTCGGGGTAATGGGTCACGGGGGAATCGAAGCGCTTTTTTTCAAGCCGCACGGTCCAGCCGTCCTCCGCCCGTTGGGATACGATGTCGTAGTAGGTTTCGGTCGTGTAGCGCATGGGGATGGGCCACCCCTTCCACCGGGATTCCGGAAGAAAGACGATCTCGTCCATGTGAGTTTTCTCCTTTACAAAAAACTCCTCCGGACGTTGATCCGGAGGATTGGAGCCGTATGTCAGTCGGAGATATAGGGCAGAAGAGCCATGTGACGGGCGCGCTTGATGGCGACGGTCAGCTGTCTCTGATGTCTGGCGCAGGTGCCGGAAATTCTTCTCGGCAGGATCTTCGCTCTCTCAGAGGTGTAGTGCAGCAGTCTCTTGGTGTCCTTGTAGTCGATCTCGTCGATGCCGTCCGCGCAGAAGGAGCAGACCTTCTTCCGTCTGGTGCGGTTGGGTCTCTGAGCCATTCTCTCGCGGGGAGCGGACTCGGTTCTTTCGGTATTGGCGGCGGGAGCGGCGGGTGCAGCCGGGGCAGCGGTCTCTTCAACGACCACTTCGGTCTTTTCGGTATCCATCTTACAAGAAGCCTCCTGTTATCGTAATTTCAATACTGGGCGTCAGAACGGCAGTTCTTCGTCGTCCGACAGATCTTCAAACTTGGGTGCGCTCGTGTTCTGATACGAACCGGCGCCGGCGGAATTGCCCATGCCGGAGTAGCCGTCCGGAACATAGGAAGGAGCCTGAGCGGCAGCCTGATAACCGGCCGCGGCCTGCTGAACCGCCAGAGGGCTCTCGCTCTTCGCGTCCACGAAGAACGCCTCGTCCGCTACGATTTCCGTGGCAAAGCGCTTCTGTCCGTTCTGATCGGTCCAGGATCTGGTCTGGATGGAGCCGACCACGCAGATGGAGCTGGCCTTGCGGAAATAGCGGGTGATGAACTCGGCCGTCTGTCTCCACGCGGTCACGTTGAGGAAGTCCGCCTGGGGCTCCTCACCGGACTTGCTGCGGAAATTGCGGTTCACCGCCACCGTGAAGGAGGTGACGGAGATGCCGGAGGGCGTGGTCTTCAGCTCGGGATCCGCTGTGAGCCTTCCGCCGAGGATGACTTTGTTGAAATTGAAATTTGCCATGATCTTTTCCCGTCCGGACGCTTACGCCTCGGTCTTTTCAGCCTCGGGCTTCTTCTTCGCGGCTCTCGGCTTCTTCTCCTCGTGACGGATCACGATGGAGCGCATGATGCCCTCGGTGATGCCGAAGATTCTCTCCAGCTCGCTGGGCAGAGCGGGCTCGCTCTTGAAGTTGACAAGGACGTAGCAGCCTTCCGGCTTGTCGTTGATGGGGTAGGTCAGTCTGCGCTTGCCCCACTCGTCCACGGACTCGATTTCACCGTTGTCGGCGATGAGCTTGGTGAACTTGTCCACCATGGCCCGGTAGGCGTCTTCCGTCAGATCGGGATCGATGACGAAGAGGGTCTCGTAAGAATTGTTGTTGTTTTCCATTTGGCAACCTCCCTATGGACTTCAGACCGCCGACGTCAGATTTTTCGGCGGCAGAGAGACGGGACAAACAAAAAAATCCCGTTCAAGGGATGATTATACCATGTTCCGCTTCCCCTGTCAAGGGTTGTTTTCACGAAAAACCGCTTCCCCGCCCCGCCTCCCTCGTTGGATTTCAACAAGACGAGAAGGAAAACCCCGCGTCCCCTTCCTCGTTTCGGGAGAGGCGGGACGCGGGACATGAAAGAACAGAGACGTTCACTGAATCTGCACGGAATAGTTCGGCGCTTCCTTGGTGATGGAAATATCGTGCGGATGGGACTCTCTGAGGCCGTTGCCGGACATCTTCACAAAGCGGCCGGTCCGCTTGAGATCCTCGATGGTGGCGGCGCCGCAGTAGCCCATGCCGGAGCGCAGGCCGCCCATGAGCTGGAAGACGGTGTCCGCCAGCGCGCCCTTGAAGGGAACGCGGCCCTCAACGCCTTCGGGAACCAGCTTCCGTGCGCCTTCCTGGAAGTAGCGGTCCTTGGAGCCCTTTTCCATGGCCGCGAGGGAACCCATGCCGCGGTAGACCTTGAACTTTCTGCCCTGATAGATCTCGCTCTCGCCGGGGGCCTCCTCGCAGCCCGCCAGCAGGGAGCCCACCATGATGACGTTGGCGCCCGCCGCGATGGCCTTCGGAAGGTCGCCGGAGTACTTGATGCCGCCGTCCGCGATGACGGGGATATCCGCCTCCATGGCCACGGAATAAGCGTTCATGACCGCGGTGATCTGGGGAACGCCGATGCCGGCCACCACGCGGGTGGTGCAGATGGAGCCGGGGCCGATGCCGACCTTGATGGCGTCCGCGCCCGCCGCGATGAGGTCACGCGCCGCTTCGGGAGTGGCGATGTTGCCCGCGATGAGCTGGCAGTCCGGGAAGGCGGTCTTGACCTTTTCGATGCAGTTGAGGATATTCTGGGAATGGCCGTGGGCGGAATCCAGCACCAGCACGTCCGCGCCGGCCTCGATGAGCGCGCCCGCCCGTTCGGTCACGTCCTTGGTGACGCCGATGGCCGCGCCGCAGAGCAATCTTCCCTGGTCGTCCTTGGCGGCGTTGGGATACTGGTCGGCCTTCTCGATATCCTTGATGGTGATGAGGCCCCGGAGCTTGAAGTCGTCGTCCACGATGGGGAGCTTCTCGATCTTGTTGTGCCGGAGGATCTCCCTGGCCTGCTCGAGGGTGGTGCCCACGGGAACGGTCACGAGGTTCTCCTTGGTCATGACGCCGTCGATCTGGACGTTGAAGTCGGTCATGAAGCGGAGATCGCGGTTGGTGATGATGCCCACCAGGGTGCCGTCGTGGTTGCAGATCGGGACGCCGGAGATCTTATACTTGGCCATAAGCTGGTCGGCCTCGTAGACGTAGTTTTCCGGATAGAGGAAGAAGGGGTCGGTAATCACGCCGTTTTCGCTGCGCTTGACGCGGAGGACCTGGTCGCACTGATTTTCCACGGGCATATTCTTGTGGATGATGCCGATGCCGCCCTCTCTTGCCATGGCGATGGCCATTTCGTACTCGGTGACGGTATCCATGGCGGCGCTCATCAGCGGGATATTGAGGGTGATTTTGTTGGTCAGTCTGGTTTTCAGGGAAACCGTGCTCGGGAGAACTTCGCTCTTGGCGGGGATGAGCAGAACGTCGTCAAAGGTAAGTCCTTCGTATGCGATCTTATCCGCGAATACGCTGTTAGCCATGGGTGTGTACCAACCTTTCTTTTAAAGATGTCTTGTTAACCGCACGTCTGTGCGATTATTAAGGAAGGAAACACTTCGTGTTTCCGGATTATATGTCCCTGCGCGGGACGGGCGGCACGAGGGACACCATCTCTGGCCGAAGGATGCCTTTCCCGCTGCAGGATACGGGGAGCGATTATTTAGGTTATTATACCTGTTTGCGGATTTGCTGTCAATTGTGAGATGCCACAAAGTTTTTCCGGGGGAAATGAGGGATTTTTAGAGCGGGCTTACTGCCGGGGAAACGGGATGGGGGAGGGCGGCGGGGAGGAGAGTCCGGAAGAGCGGAAAAAATTGGTCAAACACACAAAAAACACTTGATTTCAGGGGCGGATTATGTTATTATGAATCATGAAATCCGACATCGTTTCACAAGGAGGATGGAATATGGCATTACCGGTAGCGGTTCAGGTTTACTCGGTCCGCGACAGCGCGGAGGCGAATCTGGCGGACACCCTGAAAAAGATCAAGGAAATGGGCTATCAGGGCGTGGAATTCGCCGGTCTGTACGGTCTCTCCCCGGACTATGTGAAGGGGCTCTGCGACGGCATCGGCCTTGTTCCCGTTTCGGCGCACATTCCGCTGGACGAGATGCTCGCGGATCCGGACAAGACCTTCTCCGACTACGCAAAGATCGGCTGCAAGTTCGCTGCGGTCCCCTATGTGACCCCGGAACGCAGGCCCGGCGCGGAGAAGTTCGAGGAGACCATCCGTCAGATCGCCGAGCTCGGCAAATGCGCGAAGAAGTACGGCATCACCCTGCTCTACCACAACCACGATTTCGAGTTCACGAAGGTGGACGGCGAATACGGGCTGGACATTTTATATAAGGAAGTCTCCCCCGACTATCTCCAGACCGAGCTGGACCTGTGCTGGGTCAACGTAGGCGGCGAGGAGCCCTCCGCGTTCCTGCGCAAGTACACGGGCCGCGCGCCGGTCGTCCATCTGAAGGACTTCCACATGAGCGGCAAGCTCCCGAAGCACCTCTACGCCCTCATCGGCATCGAGGAGGAGGAAAAGGAAGAGGAGCCCTCCACCTTTGAGTTCCGTCCCGTGGGTCACGGCATGCAGAATATGCCTGAGATTTTAAAGGCCTGCACGGACGCCGGCGCGTCCTGGGTGGTGGTGGAGCAGGACGAGCCCTCCATGGGTCTCTCCCGCATGGACTCCATCAAGGCCAGCCGCGAATACCTCGCCTCCCAGGGGTGGTAAGTTCCCGGGGATAAAATCCCGGGGATCCCGAAGTCAACCGTCCCGCTGTCATACGGCGGTTCAACCAAGAATACTAAGAAAGGCGGACAAATCACATGTCTGACAAAGTTCTGAGCCAGTTCAAGCAGGAAGTCGTCGAAGAGAAGAAGGAAACCGGCCGCAAGCTGAAGATCGGCATCATCGGCACCGGCTGGATCGCGGAGAGCCACATCCAGAGCTACAAGCTCATGGAGGACGTGGAAGTTGTCGCGGCTGCCGACCTGATCCCCGGCAAGGCCGAAAAGTTCATGAAGCGCTTCGGCGTGGAAGGCGTCCGTTTCTATCCCTCCCACAAGGAACTGATCGACAACGAGCCCGATCTGGACGGCGTCTCCGTCTGCACCTACAACACCCAGCACGCCGCTCCCACCATCTACGCCCTGGAGCACGGCATTCCGGTCCTGCTGGAGAAGCCCTTCTCCGTGACCCTGGAAGAGGCCGAGGCCATCTGCAGGGCTGAAAAGGCTTCTGGCAAGTTCGTCTCCGTCGGCTTCCAGCCCCGTTTCGACGCCAACATGCAGATGATCAAGAAGATCGTCGACTCCGGCGTTCTCGGCAAGATCTACTACATCCAGACCGGCGGCGGCCGTCGTCGCGGCATCCCGGGCTCCACGTTCATCGAAAAGTCCACCGGCGGCATCGGCGCTCTGGGCGACATCGGCTGCTACTCCCTCGACATGGTGCTGAACGCCATCGGCTATCCGAAGCCGCTGACCGTTTCCGGCTACATCTCCGACTTCTTCGGCAAGAACCCGAAGTACAACGGCGCTGACGCGGCCCGGTTCTCCGTGGACGACTTCGCGGCGGCCTTCATCCGTCTGGAGGGCGGCATCATCCTGGACTTCCGTATCGCGTGGGCCATGCATGTCAACACCCCCGGCGACACCATCATCTTCGGTACCGAAGGCGCTCTCCGCATTCCCTCCACCGACTGCTGGAACGGCTCCGTGGGCGGCCCCATGACCCTGTACCACGACGTGGCCGGCGCGCATGTCGACACCGTGATCCCGATTCTCCAGAACACCGGCAAGGGCGGCCTGTTCGACAAGAAGATCCGCTCCTTCCTGGACGCCATCAAGACCAACGGTCCGGCTCCGGTTCCCACCTCCCAGATCCTGTACAACCAGGCCATCATCGACGGCATCAACAAGTCCGCCGCTCTGGGCAAGGAAATCGAGATCGAGTTCCACGAGATTTAAGTCCCCGCACAGCGAAAGAGGCTGCCCCAAAAACAGCCTCTTTCCTTTTTTATCTGCCAAAACCGTTCTGCCGCCGCGACGAAAAAATCGCAAGTTTTTTCAGTTTTTTTCTTAACCCCCTTGACAAACGGATTCGTCTGCGGTATAATAGCACCGTTCGAGAGAACAACCCCGAACGCGGGCATGGCGGAATTGGCAGACGCGCTAGATTCAGGTTCTAGTGGGGGCGACTCCGTGGAGGTTCAAGTCCTCTTGCCCGCAGATAGAGATCCGGACCGGTTGGTTCGGATTTCTTGTTTTACCCCCATCCTTCTCAACCGGGAGGTCCCCGTGGAAGCGTTCTACAGTATACTTGAAAACGGCTTCGAATGGCTCATCTCCTATGCCATTCTCCTCATTGAGTTCATCGGCGTCTCCGTGCTGATGATCTCCGTGGTCCGGGGTGTTGTCGGGCTGCTGACCAAAAAGGAGCACGTGCGGCTGGAGCTGGCGGAGGGGATCGCTTTGTCCCTGGAGTTCAAGATGGGCGGCGAGCTGCTCCGCACGGTGAGTGTTCGGGAATGGAACGAGCTTCTGATCCTCGGCGCGGTGATCCTGCTGCGAGCGGCCCTGACCTTCCTGATCCACTGGGAAATCGGGCTGGAGACGAAGAAGGTCCTCCCCCCTGCCCCGTCGGATTCCGTCGGCAAAAAATCCGGGAAGGGCTGAAAAAATCTTCCGGATCGATCTTGACAGAGAGGCCCCGGGGTGGTATAATAACCACACGCGGATGTAGTTTAGTGGTAAAACGCCAGCTTCCCAAGCTTGAGTTAGGGGTTCGATTCCCCCCATCCGCTGGAGCAATAAACCTCTACGAGCATTTCTCCGCTCCGATAGAGGTTTTTTCTTATCCCGGGACACGAAAAAAAATCCACCGGATCGCGCCGGAGTCATCCTCCGGATCAAGCAGATGGATTTCAGAGTGTAGTTCCCATGAGGTCAACCCTTCAAACGTCTGATCGCACTGTCACTTTTTCGTTCCGGCTCATCGCTGCAAACCGGGATGCAGGACGCGGCCTGGATCAATACTGTCCGGAAAGCTCTCCGGATTCAATGGCTTCGATTTCCGCCTCCGCAGCGGATCTCGCCGCTTCCTCCTCGTAGGCGCGGAGCACCTCCTCTTCCAGAAGACCTCTGAACTCCGCGTTGATCGGATGGACGATGTCGCGGTAGGTTCCGTCGGCTTTCTTCCGGCTGGGCATGACGATGAAATTCTTCTCTCTGACGCTGATGACCTTGATATCGTGCAGAACCAGCTGATCGTCAAAGGTGACGGACACGATGGCTTTCATGGGCCCGTCGTCAAACAGCTTCCGCACTTTGATGTCTGTTATGACCATGGGGTAACTTCTCCCTCCTTTTTTCCCGGCAGTATGATTATACATCTTCTGTGTGAACGCTATTCATCCGAAACGTGAAATATTTATTAAAACTTACGGCCGTCTGTTTATAAACGTATTTCATTTATCAACGCAATAAATTGCGGAAGGGGCAAAAATAACGCTTTTTTCGTTCCCCGTCCGCAGCAGAAAGGACGCACCATGGCGCTGCCCAACACCCATTTCGGTCCCTTAGAAATCGAAAGTATTCTCAGAAATAAGCATACGATCTTTTTTGCCGGCATCGGCGGGGTCAGCATGAACTCCCTGGCTTACCTGGCGCAGAAGCGGGGCTTCACCGTCTTCGGCTATGACCGGACCCCCTCCGCCCTCACCGCCCGCCTGGAGAAGGCCGGCATCCCGGTGTACTACGAGGCCGACGCGGCGCACGTGAAGGACGCTGACGCCCTGGTCTACACGGTGGCCATGCCGGAGAGCAACCCGGAATACGCCTGGGCGAAGGAGCACGGCATCCCCCTGATCTCCCGCGCGGATTTCCTGGGCTGGCTCATGACGGGCTACGAGCGGCGCATCGGCGTCTCCGGCACCCACGGCAAGAGCACCACCACCGGCATGATCGCCCGGATTCTCACCCATGCGGGCGTCGACCCCACGGTGCTCAACGGCGCGCCCATGAAGGAGACCGGGACCGTGGACAGGATCGGCTCCTCCGGTTTCTTCGCCTTCGAGGCCTGCGAATACATGGATTCCTTCCTGGATTTCCAGCCCACGCTGGCGGTGATTCTGAACATCGAGCTGGACCACGTGGACTACTTCGCCTCCATCGCGCAGATCCGGGAGTCCTTCCTGCGCTTCGCCGCTCTCACGGGTCCGGAGGGTGCGGCAGTGCTGAACCTGGACGACGAGAACTGCCGCCTGATCCTGCCCTCCCTTCCCTGCCGGGCCGTCACATACTCCCGGCTCGGAGACGCGGACTACGCCTCGGCCAACGAGGAGATGCGGGGCGGCTATCCCTCCTTCGATATTCTGAAAAACGGGATCCGGGTTGCCCACGCGGATCTGAAAATCCCCGGGGAGCACAACATCGCGAACGGTCTGGCCGCCTTTGCCGCCGCAGTGGAATACGGCGTCGATCCGGTCACGGCCGCCGAGGGTCTGTCCTCCTACGAAGGCATCGCCCGCCGGATGGAGAAGCTCTGCGTCACCGACCGGAGCGCGGACGTGTACTCGGATTACGCCCACCACCCCACCGAAATCGCGGCGACGCTGAAGGGGGCCCGGGCCGTCTGCTCCGGAAAGCTCCGGGTTGTCTTCCAGCCCCACACCTATTCCCGCACGGCGGAGCTCTTCGACGGATTTGTCTCTGCCTTCGCGGAGAGCGGCGCGGACGAGGTGTTCTTCTGCGACATCTACGCCGCCCGGGAGACCAACGTCTACGGCGTGTCCTCTGAGCAGCTGGCCGAAGCCGTGGCGAAAGCCGGAAAACCTGCCTCCCGCCTGCCCTCCTTCGCCGACGCGGCGGACACGGTCTACGCCCTCTCCGGCCCCGGGGACATGATCCTCGTCATGGGCGCGGGAGATGTGGAAAAAGTCGGGGAAATGTTGAGGGAGAGGAAGAAATACTAAATCCTTTCTAAAGGGATACGCGGCTTCTTGAAAGGGAAGCCCGGAGCAGCAAGCTGCTCGGCAAGAACTTTAAAAATACACTGGTGCAGCTTTCTTCTCAAAGTGCAGCACGGGGTAACGTACTGCACATCTTTTCAGGTTCTGCTTTTTCCCACACCTTTATCAGAGTTTTTTTACGCTGAGAATAGAATGACGACAAAAGTAAACCGTCTGCATGCGGGTCCCGGGGATGGGGAGCGTGCGGGCGGTTTTCTGCTCTGCTTCGGGATATATTCACCTGAAAGGAGGGTGCTCAGCTACGACTGCCGGGGGAGGATGGCTCAGTCCCCCTCGTCGGCAACCTCTTTTTCGACGCGTTCAACGAGAGCCGTATAGCGCGGATCGTCGTGCAGTTTTTTATAGAAGTCATCCTGTTCGTCTTTCAGAACACAGTTCAGAAACTGCGGGAGGTATTTCGAGGCATAGACCTTTTCGGAGTCTTCTTTTATGAGACAGGTGAACGGGGACGAATATCCGATCTCTCCCTGCCTGCGGATATCATCCAGACACGCATCTAACGCCTTGCCGTGCTCATACGCTTTTTCGAGCGCGGCGAATGCCTCGTCCGTCCGTTCATCGAGCAGGATGCGGGCGTATTCATCGTACAGTGAACTGACAAAAACGTGGTAGAATCCGTAATCGCCGCGGAAAATAAACCCGTACAGATCAAGCAGCTTTTCACAGACTTCTTTTTTGAGTTTGGAATCTTTCGCGTGCTTCGGCATTTGATGGCTCAGTATATTCAGTCCGTCCGTCAGCAGACGCTGGCTGTACATATCAGACTCTTGTTCGTAGTTCAGCTCAAACGCCGTACACAGCAGATCGTTTTTTGAATCCGGGTAATGATCCGCCAACTCGACGGCACGCTCCTTTTCTCCAATACTGCTGTACAGAAAAATCAGGAGCTCCGTGCATTCATAGCGTATTTCGTCGTTGACGGACGCAGCGAGCAGATCGGTAAAAATCCTGACCGGCTCCTCCCAGCCCTTCACGGCTTTGACCTTGTCCGGATCGCGTCTGGTCACGCCGTCAACCGCGGTCCAGATCTCGCCGCTTTTCCCGACGTCCTGATTCCACTGATACCACAGCGCGCTCGCCAGACGGAAAAGCAGCTGTTCGTTCGCCGGAAATTCCGCCAGCGCCTGACGCATCTTGCAGTATTCGTCGATCTTCTTCTGTTTTTCCGCGAGATCGTGACCGAACAGCTCATCGAGCGTGATGTTAAAGAAATTGGCAATCGGCGTAAGGTACTCGAGGTCCGGATAACCGTTTTCGCTCTCCCATTTACTCACAGCCTGCGGGGTAACTCCCAGCGCGTCCGCAAGTTTTTCCTGCGTCACACCGTCGCGTTTGCGCAGCACCTTGATTTTTGTGCCGATTTTTACGTTCATGGTATATTTCCTTTCGGTATATTATTCTGTGAGCTCACGCTTAGAGGATAGCACAGCCGAAAAGGAAAGTCAATTATCAATCCGTTGTTGTTGGATCAACGCAATGTTAATTGCTCGACGCTGATCTTTCACAGAAACACGCGGTCTTGCGGTCGACTGCCACTTTCCCCAAACCGGAGCACCGCTCTCCCATTCTCAGCCAGAAAAGAGCTGCTCGCCACCCCCGAACTCCTTCCTCCGCAAGTCCCCGCGAGACAAACACCCGCAACGGTTCTGCCACCTTCTGCCAAATCCCGCGGAGTGATTCCGGTGTAGTGAGTGCAGAAAACACCCGAAAATCGGCAAAACCATTACACTTAGCCCCAAATTCTGCGCACAAGGAAAAACCCCCGGAAGCCAAGGGTTCATAGTGGTAAGGAACTATTTAAGTGTGATCAGAGGTGTGGAATCCGATACAACAATCATTTTTTCGCCTTCACCCTGTCGTATGCCGCAATTTCCGAAAGAAGCTCGTCTTTGCTCTGGTTGAGGTAGGACAGCCCTTTTGAATTATAGAATTCGATCAGGTCCCATTTTTTCACGCCGAGTATTTCTGCCGCGCGGCCGTGCGACAAAATGCCCGTCTGAATCAAACCGTACAGAAGCATAGCGTTTCTCTCAAAATCATTGCCCAGTTCATCGTTCGCCAGATAGGGGGGTCATCCCTCTTGGCACACGAATCGTGATATTCACCGTATCCATATGAAACCCTCCTCGGTTCGTTTCTGGAAATATTGTACCATAAATCTGTCCGAAATGCAAGAGGCGTTTCCACTGAACCCGATCTTTCTGCCGGGCCATCCATTTCACGACGGGGGGCGGCAGACTTCATGAAGGATGTGAAGGAGCCCTTAGTGTTACAAATTGATTATTTTCAGTTCCTCCATCATCGCGCGCCGGTTCTTGTAGCGGGTTCGCCAATCCTCCACAATGATACGTACGATTTCGTTCCCGCCGCGGATGGACTGCATATGCTTCAGCCGTTTTACCCAGCGCTTATATTCGTCCCTCGTCGCGGTATTCCGTGCATCCCTTTCGAGCGTTTCCCGGTATTTCTCCAGCACATGATCCGGATAGCGGCTTTTCAGAACGTCTTCGTGTTCCTGAAGCTGGTTGAGGCTGATATTTGGATTCATCAGCCAGTCAATGAGCTGATCGTATAGCTCTTCTTCGCGCAGAAGGTCGTCGAAATAGGCGTTTTTTGACACGACGGCGAAGAGCTCCTCCCGTGCAAACGGCCATGTTTCCGGTGTGTAAAGCGTTTTCAGCTCCCTGAAGATTTCAAGATCGCAGGGCTTGACATATAATGCGATGCTCCAAAGTTCGTTCTGATACTCCTCCTCACGATTCAGATCGTGATACAGGTCTTTCAGGCAGATGTGGTAGTCGGATACCAAACCCGGATACTCCTTCGCATCCATCTTTATGGATTCCTTCAGCACTGCGATCGCCTCATCATAATGCTCGCTATGGAGGCACCAATCCGTATAGAACCGGCGCACACAGGGATATTTCCAGTATGTTCG
>CACWLT010000020.1:18146-29166 GCA_902761695.1 uncultured Ruminococcus sp. | reverse complement strand
CGGAAGTGGTAAAACTATAGTGTGTTCACACTATAAGGAAAGAAAACTATCCTTTACATAAGGAAACAAACGCTGCGCGTTTGGGAACGAATTATGCCCTTGCTCAGGGCGGGAGGCACGGGGGGACACCATCTCAGGCCGAAGGTTTCCCCCCGTGCGGGGGTTTCCTTGGCCGGAGAGCATAATCCTTGCTGCTCACACCTGTATCCAAACCTGATTGTACATCCCATGTCCTCGCGCGGACTATGTTTGTGTAGTTGAAACATGCGTGAAATCCCATCAGAGATGGAATTTCACGGTTTGCTCTGCCAAAAAGGCGACGCAAACAGCGATCGAAACGCGCATCACAGGGGGCTGAGCTTCGAGTTTCGCTGTCCTATTCACAGACTGTCCTTTTTCCCGCGAGGCTGTAGTTTTAGTTTCGCGTTCTCTTTATCGCGTCCGTGTAATGGAAGCGCGTTTTGATGTCTATATGATCAGGCTGCTGCATGGAGTCCGCGCATTCGACCGCTCCATGTTTCGCCGCGAAGCGTGGGTTGTCCGGTCAGAGTCGAATACAAGGACAAGCTGTCAGGTTATGCCATAGGGCCAAGGGACCTCCCGGGGAGGGGCCGATTTGCTTGCAAATCAGTCGGCCATGAGATGGTCCCTCCCCGGCGCCCGCCCCGCGCAGGGGCATAATTCGTTCCCAAACGCGCAGCGTTTGTTTCCTCTCCGCAGTCCGCAGACTGCGTTCCCCTTTAACTTGAAGTTCAGGCTGAACTTCATCCTTCGCCGCCGGGAGGGCTGGAATGCCCTCCCGAGCTTATCCCATACAGCGAAAGGTTCCGCAAAGGCGAAGTCTTTCTTTCCTTAATTCCCTTCGGAAGGGAATGAGTATCAAAAACCCGGCGGAACTTCGTCGGGAGGGGAATTGCCCCTTCACTGTGAAGTTCGCCGGGCTTTCTTTGTGCAGACGGGTTATCCCTTCCGCATCCTCACGGAGAAGCACAGGCAGGCGAGGAGGGTGACGACGGCGGAGGAGGCGGCGGTGACGAGAAGAGGCAGGCCCCAGGCGTCCCATGTGAAATCCCGGACCAGAGCGGAGCGGGCGCAGCGGACGCAGTAGTAGAAGGGGAGGCTGCGGCAGAGCTTCAGCAGAACGCCGCCCACGGAATCCGCGTCGAACCAGATACCGCCCAGGAAGGACCCCAGGGAGATCACCACGGAGCAAAGTCCCGGTCCGGCCTTCTCGCTGAACAGCGTCCCGAACAGCAGTCCGAAGGCGGCGAACAGCAGCGCGGAGGGCAGGAGGGAGACCGTCATGGCGCAGAGACCGACGGGGGACAGGGGATTCCCCTCCACGGCGGAGATGACGAATCCGGCGACGGAGACCGCCGCTCCCTGCAAGAGGGCGATGACCAGCACCGGGATCAGGTATCCGGCGGTGAAGTCCCCTGCGGTCATGGGGGTGGCGTAGAGGCGGATCAGGAAGGAGGAGGCTCTGTCCTTGGACACCGTCAGGGTGAGGAAGAGCATGAGGAAGGTCTGCCCGAAGACTGCTATGCCTCCGGTCAGCCGGTCAATGCGGAAGAGCGTCATGCCGGCCTCGGCGGGGATGCTCCGGTCGATCAGCGTCATGGCCAGCAGCATGACCATGGGAAAGCCCAGGCAGAACACATAGCTCAGGGGATCCCGGAGGATCTCCTTTTCGTTCCGGCGCGCAAACGCGATGGCTCTACGCATTGTCCCCGCCTCCTGTTCCGGTGTATTTGAGGTCCCCGGCCGAATTCCCGGCAAGGGAGACGAACACGTTTTCAAGGCCGGATTGTCCGGTCAGCTTTTCCAGCTCGGGGAGGGTGCCCTCCGCCGCCAGCCGTCCCGCCGCCATGATGCCGATGCGGTCGGACAGGGCCTCGGCCTCCTCCATATAGTGGGTGGTCATCACGACGGTCATGCGGCCGCGGAGACTCTCCAGCACGCGCCAAAGCTCCCGTCTGGCCAGCACGTCCATGCCGAGGGTGGGCTCGTCCAGAAAGAGGACCTTCGGCTCCCCGACCAGCGCCATGGCCACGGACAGCCGCCGCTTCCACCCGCCGGAAAGAGTCTTGACACGGGAACGCCAGACGCCGTCCAGGGAAAAGCTCTTCCGCAGTCCGTCCAGCACCGACGCCCGCCGCTCTCCCGTGAGGGACCGGATATCCGCCATGAAGGAGAGGTTTTCCTCCACGGTGAGGTTTTCCGCGGCCGCCGTCTCCTGAGGGGAGATGCCGATGAGGCTCCGGACGGCTTTTCCTTCCGCCGCGCAGTCATGGCCGAGGATCCGCGCTTCCCCGGCGGTGGGGGCGGTCAGGGCGGTTAGCATGCGGAGGGTGGTGGTCTTCCCCGCGCCGTTGACGCCCAGCAGCGCGTAGAACTCCCCTTCCCCGATCCGGAGGTTCAGCCCGTCTACGGCGGTTTTCGGCCCGAAGCGTTTGGTCAGGCCCTTCGTTTCCACGGCGGTCATGTCTTGTTCCTCCCGTCCGGCGAATTCCGCTGTCCTTCCTCCCCGGCGGAGTCCGTCGCGGGATCTGCGGGGGGATCGATGCGGATGAGGGCGATGCCCCGGTCTTCATCCCCCAGAATCAGGATGCTGTCCCCGGGGGTCAGGCCAAAGACGCGGCGGCAGGAAGCGGGCAGGGTGATCTGGCCCTTATCGTTCATGCGTGAGACGCCGAAGATATGCTTGCCGTCCGCGGTATCCTCCTCCCGGCCCAGATTCCGGACCAGGGAATCGAGGGTTGTACCGTACAGATCCGCCAGGGCGACGCAGGACTCGATATCGGGCAGGCTTTCGCCCCGCTCCCATTTGGCCACGGCCTGACGGGAGACGCCGAGACGCTCCGCCACGTCCTCCTGGCTCATGCCGCGCTCCTTCCGGAACCGGCGCAGGTGGGAAAACTCGATGCTCAAGGGATCACCTCCGGGAAGGTAATTTACAGTGAATTCGCACTGTAAGGGACGAAACGCTGTGCGTTTCAGATCTCATTAATTCCCGTTGCGCACGGGAGGCGGCACGAGGGACACCATCTCTGGCCGAAGGTGCCCCTCGTGCGGGTCCCCCTTGGCCGTATGGCATAAACTGACAGCTCGCAGCTGGATCGAAAATCGATTGTTTATCCCGGGTCCTCGCGCGGACTATGTTGCGTCAGCTGTAACATGCGTGAAATCCCATCGGAGATGGAATTTCACGGTTTTCTCGGGAGCCTCGAAAACAGCGATCGAAGCGCGCATGACATGGGGAGCGACTGTGTTTATCGAAAAAATATGATTGTTCCACGCGGCTTGGACGGGATATTGAGAGCATTGTTTTATGCTTTCTCCGCGCAAGGTGGAGTGACTGCCTGGATTGCCGGGGGAGCAGGGGAATGGATGCTGTGTGAGGACAGTATAGCACAGAGGGGGCGGGGTGTCTACCAACCGAAGATGACAGGAACGCAACGGGCGTTAACATTTTCGGAAAAATGTGGGGAGAACGATTCATTTTAGCGGGGCGCTTCCGGTTATGCCGCAGGCGGCGCGGAGGATTTTTTCCGCACAGGCGGCGGGGGGCTGTTCGCCGTCGAGGATGAGGTCGTAGGCGTCGTCTTCCCTCGGAACGCGGTGGGCCAGCTGCCAGAGAGCTTTGCCGGGGGTGCGGTCTCCGCGTGCCTTTTCCCGCGTCTCCAGCACGGCGGGGGACACGTCGACGCGGACGAAGAAGGTGCGGCAGTCCCGGAGGATCTGACGGGAGAGGGGCCAGATGTCGTCGGTATCGAAGAGGCAGTTGTCCACGACGGCGTCCCTTCCCGAGCGGTCGACTGCCGCGGCGGAAAGATACATGACGGACAGAAAATCCCGCACCGGGTCGAGTTTTTCTCCCGGCCGCTCCGGATCGGGAAAATCCCGTCCCGTGACGGCGAAGGGGGCGCAGTACCAGTCCGTGGCATCATAGGAGAAATAATAGAGCGGCTTCGGCCAGACGGACTGCAGGGCGTGGGCCAGGGTGGTCTTCCCCGCGCTGGACGGGCCGTTGAGAATGACGATCATGAAGGGGCCTCCGTATAGTTTGCTCCGCCGGAAGACAAGAGCTTGCCGGAACTGATACAGATGCCTGATAGCCAGGTTAAAAAGATCTCCGGAAGCTGCATGTCTGAAAGCCGACGTTTGGTTTGCTTTCGCACAAATAAAAAACCCGGCGTGATTTCCGATGGACGGGATACGCGCCGGGTGTTTATGGATCAGAGCTCGAACATGGCCGCGATATCCTCCGGGGACGCGCCGTGGATATACCGGTCCACAGCGGAGAGGCGCGGGAGCAGCTCATCCCGGAGCAGGCGGCATCCGAGAAGGGCGCGCTCCAGCTCGTCCACGGACGCCTTGCCGAAGTAATCCCCCTGCAGGCGGACCGCAGTCAGAACCCCGTGCTCGGAATCGAAGGACAGCTCCACGCCGCCGTAGGGGAACCGCTTCCTCACAGTCCTCCCGTAGGCCTGGGACGAGCCCCAGTTCCATGCCCACGAGGCGTATTTCTCCCGCTTCAGCCGCTCGATTCCGGCGGTCTGCTCCGGGGAAAAGGGAACGGCTCTATCCGCCCCGCTCCGGCTGAGGAAGCTCTCCTCCAGATACCGCTTGAAGCCGGTCACGTCCATATCGGGGAGCCAGTCCCGCAGGTTGCCCACCCGGGAGCGGACGCTCCCGATGCCCTTGCTCCGCATCTTTTCCGGATCCACACGGAGTACGTCCGCCATGGCGGTGAGGTCGGCGGAGAACAGCAGGGTGCCGTGGTGCATGACCTTGTTCCCCCGGACGCACTGGGCGTTGCCGGAGATCTTTTTCCCGTCTGCGGTGAGGTCGTTGCGGCCGGAGATCTCCGCAGGGACGCCGAGCTTTTTGAGCGCCTCCGCCACGGGCACGGTGAAGCGGGCGAAATCCAGCTCCGGGCACCTCTCCCGGGGGACGATGAAGGTAAAATTCAGGTTGCCCAGGTCGTGGAACACCGCCCCGCCGCCGGTCAGCCTCCGGACCACCGCGATGCCCCGTTCTTCGGCGACGGGACGGTTGATCTCGGCGTAGGCGTTCTGGTTGCGGCCCAGGATCACGGCTCGCTCGTTGCGCCAGAGCATGAAGACCTCGCCGGGCTCCGTATCCAGAAGATATTCCTCGGCGGCCAGGTTGAAATAGGGATCGGTGGATTCGTTGAGATAGAGTTTCATGATGGTTCGGATTTATCCGGTCGACGGGCTTCCGGTACTGTTCACGGGGGGAAATATGTCCCCCTCTCAGAGGAAAACGCGGCTTTGCGTATGCGCTTTTTTCAGAGAAGATATGCCGTTCAAGGACTCTCCCTCAGCCGCTCCGGCAGCAACTCCCTCTGAGAAGGAGCCCGGGAAGGTTTCAGTCCGGGTTGCGGGCGCCGAGGATATCCCGGTATTTGCGGTAGAAGCTCTCGTACTCTCCCGCGTCCAGGGCCTCCCGGATCTTCTTGGTCAGCTCGTTGTAGAAATACAGGTTGTGGAGCACGGCCAGGCGCATGCCCAGCATCTCCTTGGCCTTGATGAGGTGGCGGATATAGGCGCGGGAATGGTGACGGCAGGCGGGACATCCGCACCTCTCGTCGATGGGACGGCTGTCCTCGGCGTACTTTTCGTTGAGGAGGTTCATCTTGCCGCCCCAGGTGAAGAGGTTGCCGTGGCGGGCGTTGCGGGAGGGCATGACGCAGTCGAAGAAATCCACGCCCCGGTACACGCCCTCGATGATGTTGAGGGGAGTGCCCACGCCCATGAGGTAGCGGGGTCTGTCCTTCGGCATATAGGGCTCCACGGCCTCGATGATGCGGTACATCTCCTCCGTCTCCTCGCCCACGGCCAGTCCGCCGATGGCGTAGCCGGGCAGGTCCAGCTCACGGATAGTCTGCATATGCTCGATGCGGAGCTTTTCGTAGGTGCTGCCCTGGTTGATGCCGAAGAGCAGCTGGCCGGGGTTGACGGTATCCTCCAGCTGATTCAGCCGCTCCAGCTCGGTTTTGCAGCGGGCGAGCCAGCGGGCCGTCCGGTCGCAGGAGCGCTTCACGTAGTTATATTCCGCCGGGTTTTCGATGCACTCGTCGAAGGCCATGGCGATGGTGGAGCCGAGATGGGACTGAATCCGCATGCTCTCCTCCGGGCCCATGAAGATCCGCTTGCCGTCGATGTGGGAGGCGAAGGTCACGCCCTCCTCCTTGATTTTGCGCAGGCCTGCCAGGGAGAAGACCTGGAATCCGCCGCTGTCCGTGAGGATGGGGCCGTCCCAGCCGGTGAACCGCTGCAGTCCGCCCTGGCCGTAGATGAGGGTATCCCCGGGGCGGATATGGAGGTGGTAGGTGTTGGACAGCATGACCTGGCACCCGACCTCCTTCAGGTCGAAGGCGGAAACGCCTCCCTTGATGGCGGCGGAGGTGGCGACGTTCATGAACACGGGGGTCTCAATGACGCCGTGGGGGGTGATCAGGCGGCCTCTGCGGGCGCACCCTTCGGTTTTATCGAGAATGAACATGTGGATTGTCTCCTGAAAATGATGATGGTACGGCGTGAACCTCTTTTTCTCTTACCCCAGTCTTCCGAACTGGCGGTCCATGGCGGATTTGCGGATCTCGAAGGCCACGGGGCGTCCGTGGGGACAGGTCCGCACCACCGTGCCTTTTTCGTCGGGCTTCTGCAGCAGGCGGTCGCAGATCCAGCGCATATGGCCGGAATCGTAGATGCGCCCGCCCTTCACCGCCGCCTTGCAGGACGCCTGCCAGAGCTTTGACTCGAAGAACCCTCTCGCGGCGGATTCCACGGTGCCGGTGGCGTCGGACAGGCGGGTGGCCAGCACGTGGAAGAGCTCCAGGGCCTCGGCCTGCTCCAGCTCGGACGGGATCTGGGTGATGGACACAGCCGCGCCGGACACGCCCCGCTTTTCCGCCGTGAAGACATATCCCAGAGCCTCGACCTGCTCCCGGTATGCCTCCAGGGCTTCGCTCTCCGTGGCGTAAAGCTCGGCGGTCAGGGGGGCCATCAGAAGCTGCCCGCTCATAGGAGTCCGCTCCCGGAAATGGCGGCGCAGCTTCCGGCACAGTTCGTCGAAGATGATGCGCTCGTGGGCGGCGTGCTTGTCCACCAGAAGGATGCGGTCGGAGAGCTGGACGATGAGGTAGGTATTGAAGACCTCGCCGATGAGGAAGTACTCCGGGATGTCGCCGGGGGTGATGTCCCGGTCGTATACGGCGTAGGGATCGTCTCCCCCGTCCTTCGCCGCATCGGGCGTTCCGGGAATGGGGGAGGGTCCGTCCGTCTCCGGGGGCTTATCCGGGGGCGTGGATTCAGACGGGGCGGGGGAGTCGGTTGAGGGGGCCGGGATCTGAGCCGTCTCCGGGGCTTTCCGTTCTTCGACAGCCGGTTTTGCCGCGTCCGGGGCCGTCTGTCCGCCGTCGAGATGGAGCAGGGCGGAGGCGATTTCGGCGGGGGTGGGGCCGTCTCCGCGCAGCACACCTTCTTCCGCATACCGGCTGCCGTCCTGATGACGGGACGCAAAGGCCGCGGAGGCTCCCCGGATGTTTTCGGCGGCCTTCCGGTGGGCCTCGATGATCTCCTCCCGGGTGGCTTCGGGGCGTGAGGGCTCCGGAACAGGGGGCAGCTTATCGGCGAAGGATGGCCTGCCGGGGGAGGATTTCTCCTTTCCGCCGTCCGCCAGCTTCACCTGCTCGGGCTTCGGGGGGCGGACATCCATGGGGACGAAAGCGTTATGGGGATCGGGGCGGAGGGACTGCCTGGCTGGATTCAGCGTGGGCTCCGGGGAGGGCTTTTCCTCCGGGCTGCTGTCAGCCGGGGCGTCCGCTTCGTTCGGCAGGGGGAAGGCGGGGCGGTTGACCTCCCGGTCCAGAGCGGACAGGACGGCGTAATAGACCGCGTCGAAGATCAGCTTCTCGTTGGCGAACTTCACCTCCAGCTTGGCGGGATGGACGTTCACATCCACGGCGGCGGGGTTCAGCTCGATGTTCAGGACGCAGAAGGGGAACTTGTCCGCCGGAATCTTGGAAGCGTAGGCCTGCTCCAGGGCGGCGGAGGCGGTGCGGGACTTGATGTACCGGCCGTTGATGAAGAAATTCTCCATATTCCGGTTGGAGCGGAACATATCGGACTCGCAGACGTAGCCGTGGACCCGGATGCCGTTCTCGCGCCTGTCCACGGGGAGGGAGCGGCGGGCGGCGTCCTTGCCGAAGAGGGCCCACATGGTCTCCCGCAGGTCCCCGTTTCCGGAGGTGAGGAATTTCAGCTCCCCGTCGGAGATAAAGCGGAAGGACACCTCGGGGTGGGACAAGGCGATCTTCTCCACCACGGCTCCGATGGCGGCGGCTTCGGTGGAGTCCTTCTTGAGGAATTTCCGCCGGGCGGGGACGTTATAAAAGAGGTCCTCGGCAATGACGGTGGTCCCGTCCGCGCAGCCCGTATCCTCCACGGACTTCACCTCGCCGCCCTCCGCCGTCAGCAGCGCGCCCATGAGGGTTCCCGGGACCTTGGAGAAGATCCGGAGCCGGGACACGGAGGCGATGGCGGCCAGGGCTTCGCCGCGGAACCCCAGGGTGAGGATGGAATCCAGGTCGGCGGCGGTATGGATTTTGGAGGTGGAATGGCGGGTGATGGCGGGGACCAGGTCGTCCTTCTCCATGCCGCAGCCGTTGTCGGCTACACGGATGAAGGTGACGCCGCCCCGCTGGATTTCCAGGGTGATCTGATCGGCCCCGGAATCCACGGCGTTTTCCAGAAGCTCCTTGACGGCGGAGGACGGCCGGTCCACCACCTCGCCCGCCGCGATGAGGTTGGCGACCTCGAAGGATAAGAGGTTTATTTTTCCCATAAATCAGTATAGCATAAAGCAAAAACCGTGCTTCTGCGGATCGATCATACGCTGAACGGAATCAGCTCGGGAGGGCATTCCTGCCCTCGCGGCGGAGAAGGTTGAAGTTTATCCTAAACTTCACGAAAAGGGGGATGCCGACTGCGGTCGGCCGAGAAAGGAAACAAAGGCTTCGCCTTTGCGGATCTTATGCCCCTGCGCGGGGCGGGCGTCGGGAGGGACACCATCTCAGGCCGAAGGTGCCCCTCCCGAGGGTCCCCCTTGGCCGTATGGCATAACCTGACAGCTCGTACCTGTATCGAAAATCGAATGTATTTCCCACATTCTCGCGCGAACCACGATGCGTCAGTCGAAACATGCGTGAAATCCCATCATAGATGGAATTTCACGGTTTCCTCGGGGGCCTCGGAAACAGCGATCGAAACGCGCATTGGGCTGGGGGCCGGGCTTTATGTTTTGCTGTCCTGTTAACAGACTCACTATAAGGAACCGCTGAATTAATCAGCGTTTCCTTAACCCTGCGAAGCTGAACTTCCAGATTAACCTTCTCTTCATCGCGTCCGTGTAATGGCAGTGTGAGGCGGGGCATTTGCTTTCCGTTAAAGCATCTTTTTCCACTCGTAGATGAGATTCAGCGCTTCGATGGGGGTGAGGGTGTTGATGTCGGTCTTGCGGAGGGCTTCCTTGATTTCGTCCGCGGCGGCGTCGGCAAAGCTGAGGGAGACGGGCTCGGCGGAGGCGGGGGATTTTTTCTCCGTTGTCCTGCCGGGCGTCATGCCGCGCTTTTCCTTGTCCTTGCCCTCCAGCTCGTCCAGGATCGTCCGGGCGCGTTTGGTGATCTCCGCGGGGACGCCGGCCAGACGGGCCACCTCGATGCCGTAGCTGTCGTCCGCGGGGCCGGGCACGATTTTCCTTAAGAACGTCACATCCTCGCCCCGCTTCTTGGCGGCCACGTTGCAGTTGACGACGCCCTTGATCTCCCCCTCCATGGCGGTGAGCTCATGATAATGGGTGGCGAACATGGTGCGGGCGCCCAGCTTCTTTCCGGCGGTGTATTCCGCAACGGCCCGGGCGATGCTCATGCCGTCGTAGGTGGAGGTGCCGCGGCCGATCTCATCGTAGACGATGAAGCTCTGCTTTGTGGCGTTGGAGAGAATATAGGCCACTTCCTTCATCTCCAGCATGAAGGTGGACTGCCCCGACGCCAAATCGTCCGACGCGCCCACCCGGGTGAAGAGCCGGTCGCAGACGCCGATCCTGGCCGACGCCGCGGGCACGAAGGAGCCGATCTGGGCCATGAGGATGATGAGGGCGGTCTGGCGCATATAGGTGGACTTGCCCGCCATATTGGGGCCGGTGATGAGCAGGAGCCTTCTGTCCGCCGTATCCAGCAGGGCGTCGTTGGGGACGAAGTAAGAATCCTCCACGAAGCGCTCCACCACGGGATGGCGGCCGTTTTTGATATCGATCACGTCGGAGGCGTCCACGGTGGGGCAGACGTAGCTGTTCTGGGCCGCGCAGTCCGCCAGGGAGAGAAAGACGTCCAGTCTGGCAAGGGCCTGCGCCGAAGCCCGGATCCGCGCGCTCTCCTGATCCACGGCGTTCCGCAGTTCCACGAAAAGGTCGTATTCCAGGGATTTCACCCGGTCGTCCGCGCCGAGGATGGTGGCCTCCATGTTTTTCAGCTCGTCGGTGATATACCGCTCCTTGTCGGAGAGAGTCTGCTTGCGGACGTAGCTCTCGGGCACCTGGGAGGCGGCGGACCGGGGCGTTTCGATGTAGTAGCCGAAGACGCGGTTATAGCCGATTTTCAGCTTGGAGATGCCGGTCTTCTCCCGCTCGGCCGCCTCCGCCGTCCGGATCCAGTCCTTTCCGTTCTGCATGACGTACCGCAGCTCGTCCACCTCGGGGCTGTAGCCGTCCTTGAGGATGCCGCCGTCCCGGATGACGAAGGGGGGATTCTCCACAACGGCCCGGTCGATGGCCTCGTACACGTCGGAGAGGTCGTCCAGCTCCCCGGCGATCTCGGCCAGAGCTCCGGAGGACAGGGCGGAGAGCATTTTTTTCAGCGGCGGGATCACGGCGATGGTCTGGGCGATGGCGCGGAGATCCCGGCCGCCGGCGGTGCCGTAATTGACCTTGGTGA
>CACWLT010000020.1:0-18081 GCA_902761695.1 uncultured Ruminococcus sp. | reverse complement strand
GACGCTGGTGAGGGGATGCTCGATCCACTGGCGGAGGAGGCGGGCGCCCATGGAGGTATTGGTTTTATCCAGGACCCACAGGAGGGAGCCGCGCTTCTCCTTGGTGAGCATGGTTTCCGTCAGCTCCAGGTTCCGGCGGGTGGCGGTGTCCATGTCCAGGTACTGGGAGGACTCGTAGATATTGAGGTTTTTGAGGAAGGCGCAGTCCTTCATCTGGGTGTCGCGGACGTATTTCAGGGCGGCGCCCACGGCAATCAGGGCCACGCGGGGCTTTCCGGCCACGGCGTCCGCGCCGAACTGCTCCTCGGCCCGGGCGGCGGCGTCATCCGGATCGAAGAAATCCGCGGCGGCGTCGGAGAGGCTGGCGTTCAGGCGGTTCTTCACGTGGTCGGCCACGGCGGGGAGGGCCTTCGAGGGGAGGTTCATGAGGACCTCCCGGGGGGCGTAGGTGGAGAGCTCGGAGATGATCCTCTCCCCGCCCCTGGTATCCCGGAAGGCGGTGGCTGTGATAAAGGCGGTGGAGATATCGCAGAAGCAGATCCCGGCCGCGCCTCCGTCGCAGTACACGGCGCAGAGATAGTTATTGGACTTTTCGTTGAGCAGGTCGGTTTCGATGAGGGTGCCGGGGGTGATGATGCGGATGACCTCCCGCTTCACCAGATCCTTGGCCAGCTTCGGGTCCTCCATCTGCTCGCAGATCGCCACCTTATAGCCCTTTTCGATGAGGCGGCCGATATAGGTTTCGGCGGAATGGTAGGGGACGCCGCACATGGGAGCCCGCTGCTCCTCTCCGCAGTCCCGCCCGGTGAGGGTGAGATCCAGCTCCTGGGATACCAGCTGGGCGTCCTCGAAAAACATCTCGTAAAAATCCCCCAGACGGTAGAACAGGATGAAGTCGGGGTACTGATTTTTTACGTCGAAATACTGCTGCATCATGGGGGTCATGGGCAAACCTCGGAAAGGTAGGAAACGCGTCGCGTTTCCGGAATAATGCCCCTGCGCGGGGCGGGCGCCGGGGAGGGGACCATCTCAAGCCGAAGGCCCCCTCCCCGGAGGGTCCCCTTGGCTATATGGTGTCTCAAACAGCATGGACCTGTATTCAACCTCGATCACGCAACCCACGCTTCGCGGCGAAACATGACACCATCGATGGCGCGGGCCCGGTTCTGAAGCCAGATAATCCAGAAATCAAAACGCGCTTCCATTACACGGTCGCGATGGAGAGAAGACTAATCTGAAAGTCCAGCCTCGCGAGAATTAAGCAAGTCTGTAAATAGGACAGCGAAACGTGAAGTTCAGCCCTCCTGCCCAATGCGCGCTTCGATCGCTGTTTCCGAGGTCCCCAGCGCGACTGCGTCGGCGCGGGAAACACGTGAAATTCCAGCTTTAGATGGGATTTCACGCATGTTTCAGCTGACGCAACGTAGTCCGCCGGAGTTGCGGAGCAACTCCCGAAGAATGCAGAGCATTCTTCAGGCGAGAATGTGGGATACGCAATCGATTCTCGATATAGGTATGAGAGGATAAGTTATGCTCTCCAGCCAAGGCCCTCCCACAGGGGGAAACCGATTTGCTTGCAGATCAGTCGGCCATGAGATGGTGTCCCCCCGTGCCTCCCGCCCTGAGCAGGGCATCTCCGCCCGTCCCGCACAGGGACATAAATTCGTTCCCAAAGGCGGAGCCTTTCCTTCAGTGGCAGCCGGCGCAGGTGGAGCAGTCATGGCCGCAGGAGCGTTCGCCGGTGATGACGTACTGGAGCTCGGCGATGATGCCGTTGGTCAGGCTGTCGAAGGCCTTTTTGGCGTCGAGATAGGCGGTATAGACGGGATGGTTCGTGATAGACTCGTAGAGATCGTCGATGCGCTGCTGGAGGGCGGCGGTGACGGCTTCGTCGGGGGCGCTCTCCCCGGCATAGGCGTCGGTGAGCACGCTCTGCTGGGCGTTATACTCGGCGATGAGGGCGTTCAGGTCCTCGGAGCGCTCGTAATCCTCGATGGCCTGCCGGATGGATTCGTTCCGGGGGTCGGCCTTGACCAGCTCGCCCAGCTCGGCGATAAGGGATTTCATATCCGCGGTAAGAAGTTCCGCCATGATGTTAGTCCTTTCGTATATGCAGGATAGCCTGCGGCAAATTATGGATGAAGGTATTCAGACCAGCTTGCCTTCCAGGCAGTAGGTTCTGGCGGCGGTGATTTCCACGTCGGCGAACTGCCCGATGAGGGAGGGGTCGGCGGCAAAATGGACGGGGCGCACGGGATCTCCCCGGCCGGTCAGCATGGAGGCGTCGGTCTTGCTGACGTCCTCGGCCAGCACCCGGATCCGACGGCCCACGAAGCGCTCGTTCCGCTCGTCGGCGATTTTCGCGCCCAGGGCCAGGAGGCGTTCCATCCGCTCGGAGGAAACCTCCCGGGGGATCTGGTTCTCCATGGCGGCGGCGGGGGTTCCGGCCCGGGGGGAATAGATGAAGGAGAAGACCATGTCGTACCGCGCGGCCTTCATGATCGCGAGGGTAGCCTCGAAGTCCTCCTCCGTCTCTCCGGGGAAGCCCACGATGATATCGGAGGTCAGGGACACGTCCGGCACGGCGGCGCGGATCTTCGCGATCTTCTCAAGGTACGCCTCGGCGGTATACTTCCGGTTCATGGCCTTCAGAATGCGGTCGGAGCCGGACTGGACGGGGAGGTGGAAGTGCTTCACCACCTTTTCCTCCGCCGCCATGGCTTCGATGAGCCGGTCGGAGGCGTCCTTGGGGTGGGAGGTCATGAAGCGGAGGCGGAAGTCCCCGTCCAGGGCGCAGATGCGGTGCATGAGCTCGGCGATGTCCACTCTGCGGTCGTCGTAGGGGCCGCCGTCGTAGGAGTTGACGTTCTGGCCGAGGAGGGTGATATCCTTCGCGCCGTCGTCGATGAGGGCCCGCGCCTCCTCCAGGATGGCCTCGGCGGAGCGGCTTCTCTCCCGGCCCCGCACATAGGGCACGATGCAGTAGGAGCAGAAGTTGTTGCAGCCGTACATGATGGAGAGCCAGGCCATATGCTTCGACTCCCGGCGGATCGGAATGCCCTCGGCGATCTTCCACTCGTCGGAGAGGACGAAGGTTCGCTTCCCGCCTTGGAGGGCGTTGTCCAGAAGGGCGGGGACCCGGTCCACGGCGCCGGTATCGAAGGTGAAGGAGACATAGGGATAGCTCCCCCGCAGCTTGTCGGCCCGGGCCTTCTGGGTGACCATGCAGCCTCCGACACCGATGACGACGGCGGGGTTTTTATCCTTGATATGCTTATAGCTGCCGATGATGGAGAGGGCGCGCTTTTCGGCGTGCTCCCGGACGGCGCAGGTATTGACCAGGATCAGCTCGGCCTCCTCGGGATCGGCGGTTTTCACGTAGCCCATGGCGGCGCAGAGACCGGCCAGGCGTTCGCTGTCGGCCTCGTTCTGCTGGCAGCCGAAGGTCTGGATATAATACTTCGGGGCCAGTTCTCCCACCCGGCCTTCCTTCTCCAGGCGGGAACGGACGGAGCCGATATGGGCCAGGTGCTCGGCGGTCTCGGGATCGGTGACGGCGGATTCGATATACTGTTCAGACATAGAGGTTCCTTCGGGCGATATCTTTTCAATATAGATTATACATCAAAAGGGGCGGTTTGTCAATGTATCTGGCAGGCGCGAAAAAAAGCACGGATGAGCGGGTCATGGCCGTGCTTTTTTGAAAAAAGAAAAAATGCGGAAGACGGGACTTGAACCCGTATGGAATGCTCCACACGCCCCTCAAACGTGCGCGTCTGCCAGTTCCGCCACTTCCGCATATCGAGCGCACCGATGACCGGTGTTCCGCCGACGGTGTGTATTATAGCACAACGCGGGCGGCTTGTCAAGGGGGAAGGAGAAATTTTATCCGGCATTCGGGGAAAAGTCCTGGAGGGCCGGTAATGGGAGCGGGACGGAGGAGAGGGGTTGCGCGGGCGGGGGGAATCTGGTATAATGGGGCAGTATCTTCGATACCGGAGGTTTTTCCATGATTCCAGTCTTATCCGTCGATCTGATGCGGCGCAGCGATGCCAAAGCCACACTTGTCACGTCCGCTGAGGAGCTGATGCGGCGGGCGGGGGAGGGGATGGTCCGGGCCCTGCTCGCGCGGTGCTCTTCCCCCACCTCCGCCGCCGTGATCTGCGGGAGCGGGAACAACGCCGGGGACGGGTATGTGATGGCGCTGCTCCTGCGCGAGAGGGAGATTCCCGTGACGGTATACACGCTGTCGGAACGGGAGACGGCGGCGGGGGCATACTGGGCGAAAAAATGCCGGGAGGCCGGGATTCCCTTCCTTCCCTGGGAGGCGGGAACGGATCTTTCGGGGTACGGGGCGCTGGCGGACTGCGTTTTCGGCATCGGATTCTCCGGGGAGCTGCGGGAACCGGCGGCGGGGGCGATCCGGGAGATCAACCGCTGTCATGACGCGGGAGCTTTTATCCTCTCGGCGGACATCAACTCCGGCCTGAATGGGGACAGCGGCATGGCGGCTTTTGTCGGGGAGGACGGGGAGCGGCTCTGTGTAAAATCCTCCCTGACGGTTTCCGTGGGCGGCTTCAAGCCCGGGCATTTTCTCTCCATGGCGAAGGACGTGATGGAGGAAAAGATCGATCTGGACATCGGGATCGAACCGGTTGACAAACCTTACGGGCTGTTTGAGGCGGAGGACGCGGCTCTTGCCTTCCCTCCCCGGCTGAACTTCTCGAACAAGTCCGACTACGGCTATGTGGCGCTGCTCGGCGGATCCCTGCGATACAGCGGGGCGGTGCGGCTGGCGGCCATGGCGTCCGCGGCGGTGCGGGCCGGGGCGGGGGTGGTGAAGACGGCGGCTCCCGCGTCCCTCTGTCCCCTGATCGCGCCGCAGATTCTGGAGGCGACGCTCTTTCCCATGCCGGAGGCGGACGGAGAATTGCGCTTTGACGAGGAGGCGCTCGCCTCTCTGGTCCGGGGGATCCGGGCGGCGGCCTTCGGCATGGGGGCGGGGCTGTCGGCGGAGACGGAGAAGATCGTCCGGTGGCTGCTGACCCATTTCAGCGGCACTCTGGTAATCGACGCGGACGGGCTGAACGCGCTGAGCCGGATGGAGGACGGGAGAGCGCTGCTCAGGGAGTCCCCCGCCCGCGTGATTCTGACGCCCCACGCCATGGAGTTCTGCCGCCTGCTGGGGCTGCCCCGGGAAACGGGCGTCCGGGAGGTGCTGGAAAATCCAATCCCGCTGGCAGAAAAATACGCGCGGGAGACCGGGGCCGTGGTGCTGCTCAAGGGACCGGCCACCGTTGTCACGGACGGGGAGCGCACGGTGCTCTCGGACAGGGGATGCCCCGGCATGGCGACTGCCGGCAGCGGGGACGTGCTCTCCGGGGTGCTGGCGGCCCTCTGCGGCTCCTGCGGGGATCCCCTGACGGCGGCGGCTTCGGCGGCATGGGTCGCGGGGCGGGCTGGCGAGCTGGCGGAGGCGGAGCTCGGCGCGGTGAGCATGGCGGCGGGGGACACAGTGAAAAAACTCCCGGAGGCGATCCTCGAGCTGTGCCGGAGATGAGTCCGAAAGAGAGAGCGCGGTTTGTGCAAAAGGGAGAAATTTACAAAAGTTAGAAAACCCTATTGACAAATGCAAGATTCTGTGGTATAATCCCCCTGCCGGACAAAAAAGTGATTTCCTCTTGCTTTTTCCGGCGGGGGCGGGTATAATATGGGACGGCGGGGAGACGGCTGTTCCACGGACGCGCCCCGCATTCTTTCCGCAGCCGGAGTGGACATGGTTATGACCGCATTCTTTTCTTCCCCCCTCGAGGCCATCGCGCAGATCCTCGGCATCATCGCGCTGATCCTCACCATCATCTGCTATCAGTTCAATTCCCAGAAGAAGATCCTTTTGACCCAGATCTGCTGCGCGGTGCTGTTTACGGTGAACCTGGCGCTGCTGGGCAAGTGGTCGGGGTCCCTCTTAAACATCCACGGCATCGCCCGGGCCTGCGTCTTCTATCAGCGGGGACGGCACAAATGGGCGGAGTCAAACTTCTGGGTCTGGCTCTTCTGCATCCTGGCGGCGGTCTGCGTGGCGGCCTCCGCGCTGATCACGGGAGAGATATCCGCCCTGGACATCCTGCCCTTCGTGGGAACGGTATTCTCCACGATCTCTCTCTCCCAGACCGATCCGAAGATGATCCGCCGCTTCATGCTGTTTTCCCCGCCCTGCTGGTTCTTCTACCATCTGCTGGCGGGAGGGACGCCCAACATCGGCGGCGTGCTGAACGAGATCTTCGTGCTCTGCTCGCTGCTGGTGGCCATGTTCCGGTATGACTTCAAAAAGCAGCCGGACGGTGAGGAGAAGGGCTGAGGGGCGCCTCCCTCTTATTTCCCGCATCTCCCTCTTGACAAACCGGCCCCGTTCGGGTACAATAGAGACAGGACCGGGGTCCGGTTCATCACGAGACAGAGAAAGGCAGAAAAGCCATGGCTAAGAAGGACAGCCGTCTCCCGGAGGAGAAGCTCCCCGCGGAGAAACTCCCCGAAGAGAACGAGCTCCCCGCGGACGGGAACGACGAATACGATCCCGAGATCTACACCCTCACGGACGAGGAGGGGAACGAGCTCCATTTCGCTCTCCTGGAAACCCTGGAGGACAACGGCAGCGTATATAAGGCGCTGATTCCCGTCAACGAGGACGGCGAGGAGGAGAGCAACGAATACGTCATCCTCAAGTGCTCCGTTGACGAGGACGGCGAGGACATACTGGAGACCATCGACGACGACGACGAATTCGACCGCATCGCCGACATGTTTGACGACGCATTCTCCGACATCTTCTACGACGAGGACTGATTCCGGCAGGGACCGGAGCTGACACAGGCGGCTGACGTTCAGCGGACTTCATCCGGAAGGGATGGGGTCCCGACGGCCGTCCTGCGGTGTTCGAGAAAGAGGCGAACGTAAAAACCCACAGAGAGTAAAAAGGAGCCCGACTTCCGGCGCGGGGTTTGCAGACCTCCCTCCGCAGCCGTGAGACGCATTCCGCGCCGCCGCAGCGTGCAGGATGCTGGGAGCACAATCCGTCGGAGAGGGCGCCGTCCTTGCGAGAGCAGGGTTTCTTAACGTTCGTTTCATGATACGGCATTGCGGGACGGTCTTTTTGTTTTCCTCTTCCGCGGAGGGGACAAGCCGCCGCAGCGCCTTTGCGGAACCTCCCGCTGCACAAGATAAGCCACGCCGGAGCATTCCTGCTCCGGCGGCGGAGGAGAATGAAGTTTAATCTAAACTTCAAGGAAAGGAGAATGCCGACTGCGGTCGGCGGAGTAGGGAAGCAAAGGCTTCGCCTTTGCGGAACTTATGGCCCTGCGCGGGCCGAGCGCGGGGGAGGGACACCATCTCAGGCCGAAGGTGCCCCTCCCCCGAGGGTCCCCCTTGGCCGGGGAGCATAATCCCGGCTGCTCACTTCGACATTGAAAATTGATTGTGTATCCCACGTCCTCGCCTGAAGAATGCTCTGCATTCTTCGGGAGTTGCTCCGCAACTCCGGCGGACCACGATGCGTCAGCCGAAACATGCGTGGAACAAGTTCCACGGTTTGCTCGGGAGCCTCGCAAACAGCAATCGAAACGCGCATTGGATTATGGGGGCCGGACTTTATGTTTCGCTTTTCTATTTATAAATTACTTTATTCCCGCGAGGATGAACTTTCAGTTTTATCTTCACTCCAGCGCGGCCGTGTAATGGAAGCGCGTTTTGATGGCTACATGATTAAGCTGCTGCATGGAGTCCGCGCATTCGATGGCTCCATGTTTCGCCGCGAAGCGTGGGTTGACCGATCAAGATCGTATACCTGTGCGTGCTGTCAGCTTATGCCATACGGCCCAGGGGGACCCTCGGGAGGGGCACCTGCGGCCTGAGCCGGTGTCCCTCCCGACGCCCGCCTCGCGCAGGGGCATAAGATCTGCAAAGGCGAAGCCTTTGCTTCATTACTCCGCCGACCGCAGTCGGCGTTCCTCCATCCTTGAAGTTCAGGATAAACTTCATTCCTCTTACCAACGAAGTTGGCGGGCCAATGAAATTGGCGGGCCGTCGGAGCAGGAATGCTGCGCCGACGCAGTCGCACTGTCGCGGCTGATAAAGTAAAGTGCTCAGGGTTTCCACGGGATCTTGCCTTGGAGAGGGATTTGTGGTATAATCCTTCTATAGCACGGAATAGTTCGTTTTCGGCCGTGCGGGAATGACGGTTTTGGAAAGGGGATTGCCCATGAATACGGAGCTTGACAGGAGGCTTCCCTTCTCGCTGGAAGCGGAGCAGTCCCTTCTGGGGTCGGTGCTGATCGATCCGCGGTGCATGGATGAGATCGCGTCCATCGTATCGGCGGATGATTTTTACATGCCGGAGCACCGGGAGATCTGGCTGGCGATGCAGGCCATGTATCTGAAGTCCAAAAGCATCGACGTGGTGACGCTCATCGACGAGCTGACCAAATCCGGGACCTACACGGAGGCCGGGGGACGGGACTATCTGAAGCTGGTGGCGGAGACGGTGCCCGCCGCGGTCAACGCGAAGGACTACGCGAAGATCGTGAGAGACCGGGCCATTCTCCGGCAGCTCATCGACGCGGGCGAGGACATCGCGGAGGCCGGTTACGCCGGGGACGACGACGCCGAAGCGCTTGTGGAATACGCCGAGGGGAAAATCTACCGGATCGCGGAGGGGCGGGAGGACAAGAACTTCGTTCACATTCGCGACGCCCTCTTACAGGTATACGACCGGCTGCAGACCCTGGCGGCCAATCCCGACGCGCTCCGGGGGACGCCCACGGGGTTCACGGCGCTGGACAACGTCATCGTCGGCATGGGCAAGGCGGACCTGGTGCTGATCGGCGCCCGTCCCGGCATGGGAAAGACGGCCTTCGCCATGAACATCGCGGTGGAGGCGGCCTACAAGACGGGGAAGACGGTCTGCGTTTTCAATCTGGAAATGTCGGCGGAGCAGCTGGCCAACCGCATGCTGTCCTCCGAGGCGCAGATCGACAGCTTCAAGCTGCGCTCCGGGGATCTCCACGACGAAGACTGGAACGCCATCGCCCACGCGGCCTCCCGTCTGTCCGAGACGGAGCTGCTCATCGACGACACGCCGGGCATCACCGTCACGGGCATGAAGTCCAAGCTCCGGCGGGTGAAGAATCTGGGGCTGGTGGTGGTGGACTACCTCCAGCTCATGCAGGGAGAAAAGCATCAGGACAACCGCGTGCAGGAGGTGGCGGACATCTCCCGGGGCCTGAAGCTCATGGCCAAGGAGCTGGAGGTGCCGGTGATCTGCTGCGCCCAGCTTTCCCGAGGCCCGGAAAACCGCCCGGACAAGCGGCCCATGCTGTCCGACCTGCGCGACTCCGGCGCCATCGAGCAGGACGCGGACATCGTCATGTTCCTGTACCGCGACGAATACTACAAGGAAGAGACCGTGGACCAGTCCGTGGCCGAGGTCATCATCGCCAAGAACCGCCACGGCTCCCTGGACCGGGTGAAGCTGGGCTGGATCGGGCGGTTCACGAAGTTCACCAATCTGGCCAAAGAGGCGGAGGCATAGGCCGTGGAGACCCGCGCTCTTTCCGGCATCGCGTCTCCCGCCGACATGCGGAAAATCCCCGAGGCGGAGCTGCCCGCCCTGGCCCGGGAGATCCGGGAAACCATTCTGGACACAGTTTCAAAAAACGGCGGGCACCTGGCCTCCAATCTGGGCGCTGTGGAGCTGACCATCGCCCTGCACCGCTGCTTTGACGTACCACAGGAAAAAATCCTCTTCGACGTGGGGCACCAGACCTACGCCCACAAGCTCTTGACGGGGCGGTACGGGCAGTTCTCCACCCTGAGGACCCGGGGCGGGATCTCCGGCTTTTCCAACCGGGAGGAATCCCCCTGCGACGCCACGACGGCCGGGCACAGCGGATCCTCCGTTTCGGCGGCGGCGGGCATGGCTGCGGCGGAGCGGCTCCGGGGAAGCGGCCTCTGGACCGTGGCGGTGGTGGGAGACGGCTCCTTCACAAACGGCATGATCTTCGAAGCGCTCAACGCCCTGGAGGGCTCGGGGCTGAAGGTCTGCGTGGTGCTGAACGACAACGAGATGTCCATCTCGAAAAATGTGGGCGGGCTCTCGGGCCATCTGGCGGCCATCCGCACCAGCCGGCGGTACTTCGCCTTCAAGCTGGGAGCCAAGCGGGTGTTCTCAAAGGTTCCCCTCATCGGCGGGGGACTGGTAAGAGCGGCGCGGGCCCTGCGCGATCTCATCAAGCGGACCACGGGCGCCGAGACCTTTTTCGAGAAGCTGGGGCTGGAATACATCGGCCCGGTGGACGGGAACGACACGGTCCGGCTGATCCGGGTCTTTGAGGAGGCCAAAACCAAGGATGGGCCGGTGGTGGTCCACTGCGTCACGAAGAAGGGGCTGGGATACCCGGACGCGGAGGCCCATCCCGAGCGGTACCACAGCGTATCTCCCTTCGATCCGGCGGTGGGGGTGGTTCCCGCTCCCCTCTCCGGCTTCACCGCGGCCGTATCGGAGACGCTCTGCCGGATGGGGAAGGAGGATCCCGCGCTCACGGCCGTCACCGCCGCCATGAAGGACGGATGCGGCCTCGCGGAGTTTGCCGCGCTGTACCCGGACCGGTTCTTCGACGTGGGCATCGCGGAAGAGCACGCGGCGGCCACGGCGGGGGGAATGGCGCTGGCGGGACTGAAGCCGGTGCTGGTGATGTACGCCACCTTCGCCCAGCGGATCTTCGATCAGCTCTGGCACGACGTCGCCCTGCAGAGGGCCCATGTCGTGCTCTGCCTGAGTCACGCGGGGCTGGTGCCGGGGGACGGCGTCACCCATCAGGGGATCTACGACGTTTCGCTGCTCTCCCGGATCCCGGGGATCGTCATCCGCTCGCCGGCGTCTCCGGAGGACATTCCCGGCGCGCTGCGGGAAGCCATGGCGGACAAAAACGCCTCCGTCTCCGTGGTGCGCTATCCGAAGGGAGGAGGGATTTCCTCCGCCGGATGGCAGAACGGATCGGGAGGCGCATGGAGGGTGAAAAAATACGGGTCCGGCGCGCCGCAGACCGTGATCGTGACCTACGGGCGGATCGGCGGAAACGTCGCCTCGGCTGCGGAGGCCGTCTACGGGGACGGTTCCCGGGGATGCGCGGCGGTCTGCCTGCTTGACCGGATCGTGCCCCTGCCCGACGACGGGAATTTTAAAAAGCTGCTCCTGTCCGCCGGCCGGCTGCTCTTCGTTGAGGAAGGGATCCGGTCCGGGGGTATCGGGGAGGCGCTGGCGGCGTCGGAATGGCTGGGCGGCAAGCCCGTGCACATTCGGGCCGTTGAAGAAGGCTTCCTGCCTCACGGGACGGTAGCGGAGCTGGAAAAGTACGTGGGACTGGACACCGCGTCGCTGGCGGAATGGATGAAGGATTAGTATATGGTTTCTCCCGGGCTGCGGAAATCGCGGTCCGGGCTTTTGTTTTGTCACCCCTTTTCGGCCAGAAGGATCGAGACGCGGGACTGGATCTTTTTGGCGCAGTCCTCCGCCGAGCCCACGCCGCCGAGGAAGACGGAGATCTCCTCCTCCACGATGGCGGTGACGTCCTCATCGGCGGAGAAAGCGAACGGAACACCGCAGCGGTTGTCAAGAGTATCCCGGATCCGCCGCTCGTCCTCCTCGGTGAAATCCGTTATGATGCCGGGCTCCGTGAGTTCGCGCGGATTATCCCCCTTTGTGCCCCAGGACCCTCTGCCGCTGTAGGTGAACATGAATTCGTAGGTGTAGTATTCCTCCACCTCGTTCTCAAACTCCGACACCAGGCCGGGGATGTTCCAGCCCATGTGGTATTCCGACGGCGTGAGCAGGCCTTCGAGGGCTTCCCAAGCCAGATCCGCCCGCTCTTCTGTCGCCGCCGTGATCACGTACACCGATTCCGTCCCAACGACCGTGCCGTACCCGCTGTTCGTGGGATAGCCGATCAGCCGCCAGTCCTTCGTGCCATAGTCAAGTTCCATCGACATGAAGTCCGCCAGATCGTGAACAGGTTTCAGCTTCAGCGCGAACACTCCGTCGTGATAGTATTGATATTTCTCCGACTGCGTAAGATTGTAATAGGGGCTGCTCGCGCTGTACTCTTCAAAAGTCGGCAGGGCGGAGATATACTGCAGGAACCGCACGAAGAGATCGGAATCGAAGGAACAGCTTTTCCCGTCTTCCGAAATGAACGACGCGTAGCCTTCCGGGCCGAGCAGGGAGTTCGCCGCGGTCTCCCGTGTCAGCGTTTCCATCAGGAGCCGGCCTTCGGGCAGGTTTTCCGCGAAGTCGAGCAGTTCTTCCGCCGTCCAGCTGTCCCTGCCCGCGTACTTTCCGAGGAGCTCGTCCGTCGTCACATAGGTGCGTAGTGTGAAATTGTCGGTGAGCGCGAACAGCCGTCCCTCGCCGTCGGTGAACGTGCGTTTCACGCAGCCCATGATGTTGTCTTTGTTTAGGATCCCCGGCTTCTCCGTGTACGGGTTCAGATCGGTGAAAAGCCCGTGCCGCACGATCCCGGCCAGTCCGCCGCCCGACTTGGAAAGGAAGACGATATCCGGCCTCCCCCCACCCGTGTCTGTGAGCATTTCCGTCAGAAGCCGGTTTTCTCCGCCGTAAAAATCCCCCTCCCCTTCATAGTTCTCCGCCACGATGCGCACGCCGTCGTGAGTCCTGTTGAATTCCACGAGGTTTTTGCCTGTCTGATAGTCCAGCTGGTGGGTGTACACGAACCGGAGAACGGTGACGGAGGACAGATCGATGTCTTCGGATTTCCGATAGAGCGCGGGGACGCCGTTCCGGCTGTCGAGCAGCGCAGCCTCCGGGCCGTAGACTGCCAAAACCGACACGGAATCCCGCGAGACATCGGAATTGAGAAAGTCGAAAATCAGCTCTCCCGAGGCCTTTCCGCTTTCGTCATAGTCCCCTGCCCAAAGCCCGCTGTCATCCCGGTAGTAGAAGTCGTGACCGGGACCGAAGAAGAGTTCGTTCACGCCCTGGGGAAGGTCGCGGGGATCGCCTAAGGAGCGCGTCTCGCGGTCTATGGCGCACATACCCTGTCCGTTTCCGAAATACCCCGTCACCCAAACCGTGCCCTCTCCGTCGGCAGCCATGGAACTGATCCACTGCGGAACGGTGACGGAAAACAGCTTTTCAAGTCCGGGCGTCAGGACAACGATCTCCTGCTCGGAGGACAGGTAGACGTTCCCGTCTCCGTCCGCCGCGATCCGGTCGAGATGGAACCAGGATCGCACACCCACGCTCTCAAACAGGGAGCGCAGATCGCCGCTTTCAATCGGATCCGACTCCGCGCCGTAAGCCTTGAACAGCATCTTCGAGGTTTCTTCGCCGATCTCCGGATCAAAGGCTGTCAAGACCAGAAACAGGCCGTCTTCCGAAAAGACGCCGTTTGACAGGTATTCGTTTCCTCCCGTGCCGAAGGAAAGGTCCTCCTCTGAAAGGATCGCGTCCGGGGTCGAGGAGACGATTTTCATTTTGCTTTCGTTCTGCCAGACACCGTTCTCGTCCTCCCAGCTGTTCACCCACTGGGCGATGAACGTCAGCGCGCCGGTTTCCGCGTCGTACCGGGGAATGACGGAACTGCTAAACGAGTAATCCTCCGGAATCTGAAAGAAGGTCGGCCGGAACACATGGGTGAGGACAGCCGCCTCCCCGGTCCCCTGCGTGACCGATCCCCCGTTTTCCGCTCCGCCGTCCTCCGTTCCCTTCCGGCATCCCGCCAGCCCGGGGAGCAGAAGGAGGAGGCTGAGAAGGAGGGCGGAAATCCTCCGGGCGCGCTTTGAGCTGATTCGTTCCGATAATCTGTTTTTTTCAGGGACGGGGCGCATGGCGGGACCTCCTTGTGTTCGTTGATTGTAGTCTATGTATGACTATTATAGATCATTTGCCCCTGTTTGTCAAGTATAGATTTCCGCTTAAAACTAATTTTGTCATGATTCAACAGGGCAGGCGCGCCTTCTTTGTGGATTCTGCGGAAAAAACAGTCCTGCCCTCTTGCGCCGGAAGTGTTTTTATGGTATGCTGTCAGTGTACAAAACGAAAGCGCGGAGGTTTATCATGGGCAAAACCGTCAATCTGAATCGCGACTGGCTCTTCCATCTGGGAGACGAGCCGGGGGCGGACTACATGGGCTGGGACGACCGGGCCTGGCGGCGGGTAACCCTGCCCCACGACTGGTCGGTAGAGCATCCCTTCGACCGGCGGCACTCCAGCGGCACGGGCTATCTCCCCGGCGGCACGGCCTGGTACCGGAAGCATTTTATTCTGCCCGGCGACATCGCGGGAAAGCGCGTCCGGGTCACCTTCGGCGGGGTCTACAAAAACGCCGCGGTGTGGATCAACAGCAACTATCTGGGCAGGCGGCCCTACGGCTATTCCACCTTCACCCACGACATCTCCGCCTTCATCCGGCCCGGGGAGAACGTCCTCTCGGTCCGGGTGGAGCACGAGGAGCCGGCGGACTCCCGGTGGTTCACGGGCTCGGGGATCTACCGGGACGTGGATCTGGAGATCGCGGACCCCGTGTGCTTCGAGCGGGACGGGGTGTTTGTCACAACGGAGTCCCTCGGGGAGAACAGCGCGGTCCTGCGGATCGAATACAGAACGTCCGGCGCGCGGGGGGCGGATTTTGTCCTGACGGCGGCGGGCGCTGAAGCGGCTTCGGCCTCCGGGGACGGGGCGTGCGGGGAGGTTCTCATGACGGTTCCCGCTCCCCGGCTGTGGTCGCCTGCGGATCCGTTCCTCTATACGCTTATCTGCCGGGCGATTGGGGAGGACGGTGTCACGGATGAGACCGCCATCCCCGTGGGCATCCGCACCATCCGCTTCGACGGGGACCGGGGGTTCTTCCTGAACGGGGAATCCATGAAGCTGAAGGGAATCTGCGTCCACCACGACGCGGGCGCGCTGGGTGCGGCGGTGCCGAAAGAGGTCTGGGCCAGGCGGCTCAGGAAGCTGAAGGAGGCCGGGGCCAACGCGCTCCGCACCGCCCACAATCCGCCGGATCCACATCTCCTGGACCTCTGCGACGAGATGGGCTTCCTTGTGATGGACGAGGCCTTCGACGAATGGGAGGGGCCGAAGAACAAGTGGTGGCAGGGGCACAACGTCTACCCGCCGAAGCGCTTCGGATACGCCGCCGACTTCCCCGAATGGCACCGGGCGGATCTGGAGGCCATGATCCTGCGGGACCGGAACCATCCCTCGGTGATCCTCTGGAGCATCGGCAACGAGATCGACTACCCCAACGATCCCTACGTGACGCCCCTCTTTGACGAGGTGCTGGGCAACAACGCCACCGGCAAGCCCGCGGCGGAGCGGCGTTACGACGACAAAAAGCCCGACGCTTCCCGGCTGGCGGCGGTGGCGCGGGAGCTGACGGACATCGCGCACGGGCTGGACACCACGCGGCCGGTGACCTCCGCCCTGTCCTTTCCGGAGCTCTCCAACCGGACGGGCTACGCGGACGTGCTGGACGTGGTGGGCTACAACTACAAGGAGAAGTTCTACGCAGAGGACCACGAGAAATACCCCGGCCGGGTGATCTACGGCTCGGAGAACGGCAAGGGCGTCCGGGAATGGGCCTTCGTGCGGGACAACGATTTTATCTGCGGACAGTTCCTCTGGACGGGCGTGGACTTCCTCGGGGAGTGTCCCGGCTGGCCCCGGCGTATCTCCCAGGCTGGAATTCTGGATCTGGCGGGCTACGAGAAGCCGGACTGGTGGCACCGGAAGGCCATGTGGGACGAGAGCGGAGAGCCCTTTGTGAAGCTGGCGGCCTGTCCCGCCGTGATCCGCTGGGAGTGGCCCGGGGTGGAAAAGACTGCCTGGCAGAACTGGGGTCCCCTGCCGCCCATGAGACGGAGGCGGGACGGCGAACCGGAGGAGGAACCCGATCCCCGGCTGACGGATCCGGAGCATCCCCTCATGCGGGTTTCGGCCTACACGGCGGCGGACGAGGTCGAGCTATTCCTAAACGGCCGCTCCCTCGGGAAAAAATCCCCCGCGAAGGACGGGGACGGCTGCCGGGTCATGTGGGAGGTGCCCTACGAGGACGGCGAGCTGCGGGCGGTGATCCCCGGTGCGGAGGACTTGCTCCGGACGGCGGGGGACGCGGCGGCGCTTCATCTTGCGGCGGCTCCGGAAAGAGGAACGCTCGCGCAGGTGGAGGTTCTGCTGACGGACGGAGCCGGGACGCCGGTCTTCACGGACGAGGACGTGACATATCAGCTGGTGGGCGACGGGGAGATCGTCGGCATCGAGAACGGACGCCCGGACGACCTGACGCCCTACGCCTCCCGCACCCGCTCCACATTCGGGGGACGGGCGATCGTGTACGTGCGGACCAACGGCAGTCCGGTGACGCTTTACGCGCGGACGAAATCCGGGATCCGGGCGGAGATTGCGCTGTAACAGCATAAAAAGAAGCCGGTACGATTCCTTTCGGGGGACGTACCGGCTCTGGCTTGGTTACGGGAAAATCGTCACGGATCAGGGCTTTTCGGGGAGGATATAGGCAAACCGGTCGAAGTTTTTAAAGCCCATGGCCCGGAGCTCTTTTTCCGAGCGGTCGCGGTCCGCGTCGGTGTTGAAGCCGGGGATCCGGGGCAGACGGAGGGTGACGGTGTCCGGGCAGCGGGCGGCGAGAATTTCCAGATTGTGCCGCAGGAGGGCCGGGGATTTTGCCGTATAGGCTTCGTAAAGTTCCGGGTTCATGTCCTTCACGTCCACGATCCACTCCCGGACAAAGGGCTCCTCACCCGGGCCGGGCAGAAGGGGCGCGAGGTTTTCCTCCGGTACCGCCAGGGAGGTCTCGACGGCAAAGCGCCAGGTCTTCCCCGCTTCCCGGACATAATCGATGAAGGCGCGGAGAAAGGGGGACTGCAGAAGGGGCTCCCCGCCGCCGAAGGTGACGCCGCCGTTTGTGGCCTCGAAATACAAATAGTCAACGCAGAGGCGTTCGTACAGCGCCGGAGGTGTGAAGCGCTTCGGGCGGAAGGCGGGATCCCGGCAGGTCATGTTGATGCAGTACCGGCAGGCGAGGGGGCATCCGTATCCGGCGACGAGGGTGGTGACGCCCTGCCCGTCCCGGAAAAGACGGTGGCGGGAGATGCCCAGGGCGGCGAAGGCAGGATAATCCGTCACGGCGCGTCGTTCTCCGCAGGGTCCACTGTCACCGGTTCCAGATCCTCCATGGGCATGATGCCGGCCAGCGGGGGAAAGTCCTCCTCCAGATTCTCCGCGCTCACATCCCCGGCCAGCTCGAATTCTTCCCCGTCTGCGGGGTCCGCAGGCGCGATTTCCCCGGCAATGGGGTCTGCGGAAGCCGTTTCTCCTCCGTCCTCTTCCATGTCCGGGGACCAGTCCGGCTCCCCGTCAGGGGACCAGCCGGGGGGCGCCATGTCTCCGTCCAGCTGATCCACCGCATGGGGACGGAGCTTGTCCGCTATCCTGCTGCCAGGGAGGACACCAGCTACCAGACACCCGAAACCTGCGGCACGGTCGCTCCGTGGGCATTTACGGGCTGTCAGTATCTGCAGACACTCGATTTTTATAAAACCACCGCCATCGGTGCGGATGTCTGCATGAACTGCAGCAAGCTCCGGAAGGTGACAGTCTGCAATGATCTGACAGAGCTGATCGGCGCAGGATTTGCCTACTGCACGAAATTAAGAAGCATCGAGCTCCCGGAACGGCTGCATTCGATCGGCGACAGATGCTTTTACGGTGACACGGAGCTGAAGCAGGTCAGCTTTCCGGAGGGGCTGAGCAGTGTCGGCAATCAGGCATTTTTTGCCTGTGTGAAGCTCAAGGAATACAAGCTGCCCAAAGCGCTCAAATCCATCGGCGAGGAAAGCTTCGGCTACAGCATCAATACGGATGGGAAATCGACCAAGGTTCCGGATGTTCTCTTTGAGGTGGAATTCGGCAGCGAGGGCTACAAGTATGCCAAGAATAACGGCTTTGCCTTCAAATCCGAGGCGCCGCAGTCGTTGATCCTGATTGTCATTGTG
>CACWLT010000019.1 GCA_902761695.1 uncultured Ruminococcus sp. | reverse complement strand
CGATGTCCAGCTCCGCCAGAAGCTCCTTGACCGCCTGCGCGCCCATGCCGACGCGGAAGGTGTTTTCATATTTCTCGCGGTAGTCCCGCAGCTCCTTCTCGGTGAGCACCTGGTACTTGGCCAGAGGGGACTCGCCGGGATCCACCACGATGTAGGCGGCGAAATAGAGAACCTTTTCCAGAATGCGGGGAGAAATGTCCAGAAGAAGACCCATGCGGGAGGGAATCGCCCGGAAATACCAGATGTGGGAGACCGGTGCGGCCAGCTCGATGTGTCCCATTCTCTCCCGGCGGACCTTTTTCTGGGTGACCTCCACGCCGCACTTCTCGCAGATCTTGCCCTTGTGGCGGATCCGCTTGTACTTGCCGCAGAGGCACTCCCAGTCCTTCTGGGGACCGAAGATGCGCTCGCAGTACAGGCCGTCGCGCTCCGGCTTCAGGGTACGGTAGTTGATCGTCTCCGGCTTCTTGACCTCGCCGTAGGACCAGGCGCGGATCATGTCCGGAGAAGCAAGACCGATTTTAATGGATTCAAATACGTTTCGTTCCATCAGCAGGTATCCTTCTATATAATAGTTTAGGAATGGTTGGAAAGCGCGGGAAGCGGTCAGTCGTCGATGTCGTCGTCCAGAGGATCGTAGCCGTAAGCGCTCTGGGCAGCCTCAGCCGCCAGAAGCTCCGCGTCGTCGGGACCGTCCGGCTCGTCGTCGTAGCTGTCGTCGGGCACGTAGTAATCCATGGTGTCGTCGGTTTCCACGGTGCGGCCCACGTCGTCCTCGGTGATCTCGTCGTCGGAGGAGACGGGAGTGCCGCCGGTCTCGTAGTCGTCGTCGCCGATGGACTCCAGAGGAACCTCGTTTTCGTCGTGGTCGAGGATCTTGATGTCCAGACCCAGCGCCTGCAGCTCCTTCACCAGGACCTTGAAGGCCTCGGGAATGCCCGGCGTGGGGATGTTCTGGCCCTTGACGATGGCCTCGTAGGTCTTGACGCGTCCGCCCGTGTCGTCGGATTTCACCGTCAGGATCTCCTGCAGGGTGTAGGCCGCGCCGTAGGCCTCCAGCGCCCAGACCTCCATCTCGCCGAAGCGCTGTCCGCCGAACTGCGCCTTGCCGCCCAGAGGCTGCTGGGTGACCAGGGAGTAGGGACCGGTGGAGCGGGCGTGGATCTTGTCGTCCACCAGATGGTGCAGCTTCAGGTAGTACATGATGCCGACGGTGACCGGGTTGTCGAAGGGAACGCCCGTGCGTCCGTCGTAAAGAATGGTCTTGCCGTCCACCACCTTGAGGCGTCCCGCCAGACGGAGCTCTTCCAGATGAGCCTCGTCCTCGCGTTCCGCGCCGGTGATGGGTCTCAGATCCCGCTCGCCGGAGACGGGATTGATGATTTCCTCAAAGAGGTTCTTGCCGTTTACGTTTTCATTGGGCAGCACGTCGCGGTCCAGTCCGGCCATCTTCAGGCATTCGGAGATGTCCGCCTCCGTGGCGCCGTCGAAGACCGGGGTCATGATCTTCCAGCCCAGCTTCTTGGCGGCGATGCCCAGGTGAACCTCCAGCACCTGCCCGATGTTCATACGGGAAGGCACGCCCAGGGGGTTCAGCACGATGTCCAGCGGCGTGCCGTCGGGCAGGAAGGGCATGTCCTCGGGAGGCAGGATCCGGGACACGACGCCCTTGTTCCCGTGGCGGCCGGCCATCTTGTCGCCCACGGAGATCTTTCTCTTCTGGGCAATGTAGACGCGGACCACCTTGTTGACTCCCGGAGGCAGCTCGGGGCTGTTGTCGCGGGTGAAGACCTTGACGTCCACCACCGTGCCCTGTTCGCCGTGGGGTACCCGGAGGGACGTGTCGCGCACCTCGCGGGCCTTCTCGCCGAAGATGGCGCGCAGCAGGCGTTCCTCGGCGGTGAGCTCGGTCTCGCCCTTGGGCGTGGTCTTGCCCACCAGGATGTCGCCGGCGTGCACCTCGGCGCCTATGCGGATGATGCCCTCGGCGTCCAGGTCCTTCAGGGCGTCCTCGCCGACGTTGGGGATCTCGCGGGTGATCTCCTCCGGACCCAGCTTGGTGTCCCGGGCCTCGTGGGAGTATTCCTCGATGTGGATGGAGGTGTAGACGTCGTCCCGGACCAGCCGTTCGTTCAGAAGGACGGCGTCCTCGTAGTTATAGCCCTCCCAGGTCATGAAGCCGATGAGGGCGTTCTTGCCCAGCGCGATCTCGCCGTTGGCCGTGGCGGGACCGTCCGCGATGATCTGGCCGGCCTCGACCCGGTCGCCCTGGTTGACTATGGGCCGCTGGTTGACGCAGGTGCCCTGGTTGGAGCGCTTGAATTTAATGAGATGATAGGTGTCCTTGTGGCCGTCGTCGCAGTGGATGACGATCTCGTCGGCGGTGACGCTCTCGGCCCAGCCGCCGTTCTCCGCAACCACCACCACGCCGGAGTCGATAGCAGCCTTGTACTCCATGCCGGTGCCCACGATGGGGGAGTCGGTGGTCAGGAGCGGCACGGCCTGCTTCTGCATGTTGGAGCCCATCAGCGCGCGGGAGTTGTCGTCGTTCTCGAGGAACGGGATCATGGCCGTGGCCACGGAAACCACCATCTTCGGGGAGACGTCCATGAGGGAGACCTTCGCGGGATCCACGGAGACGATGTCGGCGCGGTCGCGGGCGGTGACCTTGGCGTTGGCGAAGCAGCGGTTCTCGTCCAGAGGCTCGTTGGCCTGCGCGACGATGTAGTTGTCCTCCACGTCCGCGGTCATGTATTCGATCTCGTCGGTGACGCGGTGGCGGACGGTGCCGTCGGGCATGGTCTCGTGCACCACCTTGTGATAGGGCGCCTCGATGAAGCCGTACTTGGAGATCTTGGCGTAGGTGGCCAGATAGGAGATCAGACCGATGTTCGGACCTTCGGGGGTCTCGATGGGGCACATGCGGCCGTAATGGGTGTAGTGGACGTCGCGGACCTCGAAGGAGGCTCTGTCGCGGGAAAGACCGCCGGGACCCAGGGCGGAAAGACGCCGCTTGTGGGTCAGCTCGGCCAGGGGGTTGTTCTGGTCCATGAACTGGGACAGCGGGGAGGATCCGAAGAACTCCCGGATGGCCGTGACCACGGGCCGGATGTTGATGAGGGTCTGGGGGGTCAGGGTCTCGCTGTCCTGAATGTTCATGCGCTCCTTGACCTGTTTGTCCATACGGGCCAGGCCGATGCGGAACTGATTCTGGAGCAGCTCGCCCACGGAGCGCAGGCGCCGGTTGCCCAGATGGTCGATGTCGTCCACGGTGCCGATGTCGTGGGACAGGGCCAGGAGGTAGTTGATGGAGGCCAGGATGTCGTCGCGGGTGATGTGCTTCGGGCAGAGCTCGCCGATCCTGCGCTTCGCGGCGGCGCGGATGTCCTCTTCCCTGCCGTCGCAGTCCGCGATGATCTCGTTCAGCACGTCCCAGGAGCACTTCTCGTTGACGCCGGAGGAATGCAGGTCGTAGCCCAGCACCCACACGGGATCCACGGTCCGGTTGGAGAACACCTTCACCTCGGCGCCCTCCTCGGAGGTCAGGTAAGCCTCGGTGACGCAGGCACGCTCGATCTCCATGGCTTCCTCCTTGGTGAGGAGGTGGCCTTCCTCGAAGAGCAGCTCGCCGGTCAGGGGGCTGACGACGGGACGGGAAAGGGTGTGCCCCGCCAGACGCTCGCCCAGCGCCAGCTTCTTGTCGAACTTGTGCCGGCCCACGGGATAGAGGTCGTAGCGCTTCGGGTCGAAGAAGAGGCTGTTCATCAGGGCGTTGGCGGACTCCACGATGGCAGGCTCGCCGGGACGCAGCTTGGTGTAGATCTGCTTCAGAGCCTCGTCGCGGATGGAGGTCTTGAAGGTCTCCGCGTCCGCCTCGCAGGTCTCCTTGTCCAGCGTGACGGTCAGCTTGACCTCGTCGCCGAACATGGCCGCGATGTCCTCCCGGGACTCGATGCCCAGGGAGCGGATCAGCACGGTGACGGGCAGCTTGCGGTTCTTGTCGATCTTGACCCAGAACACGTCGTTGGCGTCGGTTTCATATTCAAGCCAGGCGCCGCGGTAAGGGATCACCTGGGCGGTATAGATCTTCTTGCCGCTCTTGTCGATGGAGCTGGCGTAGTTGATGCCGGGGGAGCGGACGATCTGGGAGACGATGACGCGCTCCGCGCCGTTAATGACAAAGGTGCCCTTGTCGGTCATGAGGGGGAAGTCGCCCATGAAGATGGAGGACTGCTTGACCTCGCCGGTGAGCTTGTTGGTGAGCCGGACGTCCACCTTCAGGGGCGCGGCGTAGTTCACGTCCCGCTCCTTGCATTCCTCCACCGGGAACTTGGGCTTCTGGTCCAGGGAGTACCCCACGAAATCGATGAACAGGTTGCCGGAGTAGTCGGTGATGGGGGAGACGTCCTCCAGCACCTCCATGAGACCGGTTTCCAGGAACCAGTTGAACGACTCCTTCTGAACGGCGATGAGGCTCGGCATTTCGAGCGGCTCGTCGATCTTGGAGAAGCTCATGCGGATATTCTTGCCTACCTTCTGCGGTTTGACCATCGAGCGATCAACCTCCTTGAAGAAATGGAGATGCACCGTGCCGGTATATAATCAAAGAAGATAAAGTCACACCCGGCCGATGCGCGCTTTTTTCACAGTTTACGATTTTATCATAGAAATCCGCGAAAGTCAAGGGAAAATCCGGCCTGTCAAGACAATTTCCGGACAATTTACATCCCGCCGCCAAAAAGTTTACCAAATATTTTAATGAAAATATTCCGTAAATATTTATTGGTTAATTGATGAACACCGGCGTTTTCGTGTGATTTGACGGACCGGGCCGGGGATGGGACGCGAAAATTCGTACAGGATTCATGAGGTGGAAATTTCGCCTGCGGACTTGCCTTTTTCCCCGCCGTATGGTATAATACACTTTGCATGTGTCCGCCCGGAGACGCCGGGAGCACAGAGCCGAAGCAGTCCTCTGCGATGCTCCGCACGAATGCTTCTATTTCAGAAAGGAGTCGATTGCCATGAACAATTTCGACGCTTTTAAGAGTGAGCAGCTGAAGGAGACCGTGCCGGTCTTCAACGTGGGCGATACCATCCGCGTTCACAACCTCATCAAGGAAGGCACCCGCGAAAGAATCCAGATGTACGAGGGAACCGTCATCGGCAAGCACGGCGGCGGCATCTCCGAAACCTTCACCGTCCGCCGCGTGGCTTACGGCGTCGGCGTGGAAAAGACCTTCCCGCTGCACTCCCCCCACGTTGTCAAGGTTGACATCCTCCGCCGGGGTAAAGTCCGCCGCGCGAAGCTGTACTACCTGAGAGACAGAGTCGGCAAGAGCTCCAAGGTGAAGGAACTGATCTGACCCCAGCGTCAGGATCCGTACCAGCGCAAAAAAGGCCGGAGACGGTCTTTTTTCGTTTTTATGAAATCTTTTCAGCAGACCTTCACATTTTCTTAATCCGCTCTTTCTTGCATCCGGCGCGGGGGGAGGGTATACTATAGTGTGTTCACACAAATCGTTGCCGGACACAAATTTTTTGTTTGAACACCCCTAATATTATGTATACCCGGCTTTATCCCGGGTAGAAGGGAGGCAAAGGCCATGAACGGAACGGAAGATGCAAAGGCCCCCGGCCGGTCCCGGTATGCTGAGATCCTGCGGCGGCTTATCGCGGCTGCGGAGCGCCATCCCCTGCTCAGCCTCTTTCTCGCGGCGGTCTGTGCCAACCTGCTGATCGAATCCCTGGCGCGGCTGTCCCTCTTCGCCGGGGCGGCTTATCTGGTGGGGCGGCCCCTGTCCTTTCTGCTGAACACCCTGATGCTCTTTTTCTCCTTTTCCCTCTGCCTGCTCTTCCGGCGGCGCATCTTTGTGCTTTGCGCGACGGCGGCCGTCTGGCTGGTGCTGGGCATTGCCAACGCCGTAGTGACCGTGCTCCGGGCCTCTCCCCTCTCCGGCATCGACTTCGCCATTCTCCGCTCCTGCCTGCCCATCGTGAAGGTCTATCTCCGCCCCTGGCACGTGATCCTGATCCTTCTCTTCCTCGGCGCGGTGGGATGGGGAGTGTCCCTCCTGTTCCGCCGGTCCCGGATCTACGCGGTGGATCTGCGGCGGGAGGGTCCGCTGTTCGTCTTCGCGGCGGCGCTGACGGCCTGCGGGATCCTTCTGTCGGTCCATACCGGGGCCGTGGAGACCTCCTTCTCCGATCTGCCCGGCGCGTACCGGGACTACGGCTTTGTCACCTGCTTCTCCCTGACGGTTCTGGAGCGGGGCATCGACGAGCCGGAGAACTACTCCGAGCCGGTCATGCGCGCCCTGGCAAACTCCCTGAAAGACCCGGAGCTCTCCGAAAACGCCCCTGCCGCCGGTCCCGGCGCGGATGAAAAACGCCCCAACATCGTGGCGGTGCAGCTGGAATCCTTCATGGATCCGGAGCGCATCGCGGGCGCCGTTTACGGGGAATCCCCCGCGCCGTTTTTCCGGTCTCTGAAGGAGCGGTATCCCTCCGGCTTTCTCAGCGTCAACACCGTGGGCGCGGGGACGGCCAACACGGAGTTCGAGGTGCTCTGCGGCATCGACCTGACCTTCTTCGGCGCGGGGGAATACCCCTTCCAGACCGTGCTGGAGGAGGAGGACGCCGTCTGCGAATCCATGGCCTCCGCGCTGAAATCCGCCGGATACACCGCCCGGGCCGTCCACAACCACTCCGCCTCCTTCTACGACCGCTACAAGGTCTATTCCGCCCTGGGCTTTGACGGCTTTGTGCCCCTGGAATACATGAACGGCACGGAGGACAATCCCCTGGGCTGGGCGAAGGACGCCGTGCTGACGGACGTCGTGCGGGACTGCCTGGACGCGGACGACAACCCGGACTTCGTCTTCGCCGTGTCGGTGCAGGGCCACGGACTCTACCCGGACCGCGCGGAGGACGGCGAAGGGTATTTCCCGGTGGAAGCTCCCGCCTCATGGACGGAGGGGGAGGCGGTCCAGCTGTCCTATTACGCCGGGCAGATCCGGGAGATGGACGACTTTCTCCGGGAGCTCACCGCCATGCTGGAGGAGCGGGCGGCGGAAACCGGGGAGGAGACCCTGCTCCTGCTCTACGGCGACCACCTGCCTCCCCTGCCCTTTGACGAGGATTCCTTCTCGGACGGCTCCGGCGTGCTGGATTCGGAATACGTGCTGGTGCCCGTGGGGGAGGGACTCCGGGCGGCACTCTCGGACGTCGGCGACCGGGATCTCGAGGCCTGGGAGGCCGGAATGTACGTCCTCAATCTGGCGGGAACCGGCAATGGGACGATCCTCAGCTGCCACCGGGAGATGGGCGATTCGGACAACTTTAAAAATGCCCTCCGCCTGCTCTCCTACGACATGCTCTACGGGGAGCGGTATGCCTGGGGCGGGGAGGTTCCCTTCGTCCGCCGGCCGCTCGCCATGGGTCTCGAACCCGTCCTCATCCGGGAGCTCCTTCCGGCGGCGGGATTTCTGACCGTGCGGGGGGAGAACTTCACCGCCGCCTCCGTGATTTCGGTGAACGGCTGGCCGGCGAAAACGGAGTTTGTATCCCCGGAAGAGCTGACCGCCGAGGTCGCCGTCACGCCCGGAGACCGCATCACCGTCATGCAGCGCACCGGGGACTTCATCGTCCTCGGCGAGACCGCCCCCGTCTCCGTCCCCGCGCCCCGTTCCTTCGAGGAGAGGCGCTGACCCGCATAACCGCGCGCATATGAAAACCCGCCGCGTCCGGCTGAGAGACATCTCACGGACGAGGCGGGATTTTTATACCCGGACAACCAGCGGAGCAAACCGTCACAGCGCGTGCTCGCAGGACAGATTCTCTCTCCGCCCATTGCAGCACGGCGGGATTTCTTTGTCAACCGCCCGCGCGGGAGGGAGCGCGTCATGAAATTGCGGGAATCATCGGAAAAGGGATGCGAAGAACCTCGTTTTGTGCTATAATGATGAAAAACCGGGAAGGTCGATCTGATGAAAGCCCCCTTCGGAGCACGCGTGTTCTGACCGGCCTGCGTCTTTGTTCCGGTTCCGTCCCTGCCACGGCATCTGAGAGCCGGATCCATCAGCGTTTTCCCAACGCCAATTCCACCGGAGGTATTCAAATGACCATCGCCCATCTTCTCGACATCGCGCCGGGGCCGGAAAATCCCCGCAACAGCGAGGGGGCCTTCCTGACCCTCAAAAACGGAAAGACCGCCTTCATCTGGAGCCGGTACCGGGGTTCCAGCGCGGACGACCATGCCTACGCCGAAATCGCCATGATCACCTGGGACGGGGAATCCTTCTCCGAACCCCGGATCCTCGTGAGGCCGGCGCCCGGCACCGACGAGACCAACTGCATGAGCGTTTCCGCCGCCCGCATGAACAACGGGGACGCCGCCGTCTTCTATCTGGTGAAGCACCGGGGCATCTCCTCCGAATACATCATGCGCCGCTCCCCGGACGATTTCGAGACCCTGGAGGCCCCCGTCCGGGTCGTCTCCCCCCTCTATCCCGGCTATTATGTGATAAATAATGACCGGGTAGTAAGGGATCACGCGGGGCGATGGCTGGTTCCCGCCGCCTGGCATCCCTCCACCATGGGCTACCACGGCCAGCCGGACCACGTGGACGGACGCTCCAGGGCCTTTGTCTGCGCCTCCGACGACGACGGGCGGACCTGGCGGCAGCTCAGCGACTTCCTCTCCCTCCCCGGCGGCGCGCATTCCGGCACGGGACTGCAGGAGCCCGGCCTCTCCGTTCTGCCCGGCGGGACCCTGTACGGCTATTACCGCACGGATCTGGGACGGCACTACGAGAGTTTCTCCGAGGACGGCGGCGTCACCTGGACGGATCCCCGGCCCTCCCCCTTCACCGCCCCTGCCTCCCCCCTGCTCATCAAGCGGAATCCGTATTCCGGGCAGTACCTGGCCGTGTGGAACCCCACCCCGGAGACCCCCTTCCGCTGGCTGGGCCAAAAAAAGCCTTCCATCTGGACCGGCGGACGGACGCCCCTCTGCACAGCCCTCTCGGAGGACGGCCTGCATTTCGGCGCGCCCGTGATCATTGAGGACGATCCTCTGGGCGGCTTCTGCTATCCCGCCGTCCATTTCACCGGGGAGAGGAGCTTCATCCTTTCCTACTGCGCCGGCAGCGAAAAGACCGGGGACGAGATGTGCCTGGTCCGCACCCGCATCGTCAGCGTGACCCTCTGACCGCCGCCGCTTCACTCTGACCGCTGTTTCCCATTATAAAAAACGAAAAAACTTTTTCCGCTGCCGGAACTTTTGCCCCCTGCCCGCCGTCTAAAGAACGCAGGGGGCAGTTTATGCGCCTCAAACTGTAAACAGATTGTAAATAATACCGCCCCGGCCTTTCCGCGGAAGAAGGTTTGCGGTATAATTACTCTGTATCAATATCCCTGAGTCTCCGGCGAAATCTCCAAGGAGATATAAAGAAAGGATTGTGAAACCTATGAAGAAAACCCTGGTTCGGCTGCTCTCGGTCATCCTGGCGGCAGTCATGATCTTCCCCGCGGCGGCGTTCGCTACGGACGAGGTTACCCCCGGAACAGATCCTTCCGATCCTAAGGAAGTAAGCATTGCGCTTTTCGTAAAAGAAACCCAGGCACTTCCCGATGCCCCCAGCGAAGTAAGCGGCTGGTACATCAAGGATGAAGGTATTATCTCCATTTCCAACGGAGAAGTCACAGGTGTTAAGGCGGGTAATACCGTTGCCAGAGCCATGTCCGGCTATGATATGGTGGGTCCGATCTATAACATCACCGTAAAAGAGCCTGAGCCCACCGGAATCTCCGTTACACCTCCTACGAAGACGAAATATTACTCCGGTGAATCGATTGATCTTACCGGACTGGTAGTGAAAGTTAACTACGAATACGGTGAGTCTAAAGTAGTTACAACCGGCTACTCTGTGGATCCCGTGGACAGCAGCCTGAACACCTCAATTCTCTCTGCTGGTACCCATATAATCAAAGTTACCTATGGCAGCGTCGGCGAAGATTCCTTTACCATTACGGTAGACGAAAGAAAGCCCACCAGCATCAAGATTCTGGACACCAAGACCAAATATGAAGTTGGTGACAGCTTCCTCGGCATTCAGGTTCTGGTTAACTACAATTACGGTGAACCTGATATCCTCGTCAGCGGCTATGAAGTCTCTCCCGAAACAGCCACCAAAGGCGTAACCTCCTATACAGTCACCTATCACGGCCTTACCGATACCAAGACCGGCATTACCGTTACGGATAAGAGCGGCAGCGGCTCCGGCGGCGGTACCACTCCTGTGGACGACACCAAGCTTAAGGCTTCTGTCTCCCATCAGCCCAAGAATAAGAGTTATAAAGTCGGCGAAGCTTTCGACACCACCGACATGGAAGTCAGAATGCTCCGGACTGACAATTCCGTGTATGTCACCCTGAGCGACGCCGATCTGGCCCGCTACATCAGCTATACCTTCAAGGACACGGATGTTACCGCGTCGGGCAAGACCAAATCCCTGACCTTTACCTTCATCTTTGAAGGCAAGGAATACTCCGTGACGGTTGACGGCTTTACCTGCACCGTCCCGAAGAAGACCCTGAGCGTGAAGACCTCCGGAAGCTCTGTCCGGAACATCCTCGTGGAGATGAAGAACAAGCATTATCCCGTGGGCACGACTATCGGCCTCAGCGACATCTACCGCATCTCCGGCTACGACGCCAACGACAAAGAGTTCATCTACTACTATCCCGAGACCCTGGAATTCGGCAACATTTCCCTGGAAGTCGCTTCCGTGAACAACAGAGGCGAAACCTCCCGCAAATCCGCCTCCGGCCGCTCCCGCATCGACAGCGGGGATATCTACACCAAGTCCACGGATGAAAAGGTCGTCTACCTCCGCCTGTACGTGGACGACACCTATTATCACGAATTCCCGGTCAACTCCGGCGATCCGGCCGTTTCCGTGTACACCAGCAGCGCGTACTCCAGCTCCTACCAGATCGGCACCTTTGACGACCTGGCCGAAGCGCTGGACTACGTCAATGACGTCAACTACCAGTGGGGCTCTACCTCCGCGTCCGTGTACGCAGCCTCCCGCACCCTGTATATCCGTCTGGCTGAGGACGCCGACCTCAACCGCTACTACGTCATCCCCGCGCGGAACTTTGAAATCGACCTGAACGGTCACAAGCTGACCATGTACACCGATTCCTTCCGTTTCCGCGACAGATATGACACCTACACTGCCACCCTTTCCAACACCTCCTCCACCACGGCGAAGGTCTCCTATACCGACCTGCCCGCAGACGACCTGCTGGTTCCCCTGCTCGACAAGAACGAGAAGATTGTCTTCAAGTATCAGGATTCCGCCACCGCCAACGCCCCCGGTATCTACACCGTCACCATCGCCGAGATCAAGGAAGGCGGAACCGTAACCGCGAAGCCCGCTGCCAGCACGAGAAACAACGTCACCACCGTCACCATCGCGCACGGCAACGACATCACCTTCACCGTGACGCCCGCCAAGGACTTCCAGATCGACACCGTCAAGAGCAAGGCCGGCACCTCCGCCGAGCAGACCGTAAGCGTCAGCACCAACAAGGAGTATTCCGTCAGCGCCAACACCGGTGTGGCCACCTACACCATGAAGGATATCAAGGCCGACACCATCCTCACCGCCGCCTTCAAGGCCGTGAAGAAGGAAGAGGAAAAGAAGGAAGAGAAGCCCGCGGATACCCCGTGGACCAACCCCTTCACCGACGTCAGATCCACCGCTTCCTACTATGACGCCGTGAAGTACGTGAACCAGAACGGCCTCATGGACGGCATGACCACCACCTCCTTCGGTCCCGACAGAACCATGACCCGCGCACAGTTCGTGACCGTGCTGGGCAGAATGTTCCTCGGCAGCCTGGGCGTTCCCAATCTGGAAACGACCAACCAGAAGTACGAGAGCATGCTGGGCACCTATGGAACCATCTCCCAGTTCACTGACGTCAGCAACGACGATCCCACGCTGAAGAACTGGGCCGTGCCGTACATCATCTGGGCCGAGAAGGAAGGCCTTGTCCAGGGTCTGGGCAACGGCAAGTTCGATCCTCAGGGACCGATCACCCACCAGCAGATGTACATCATCATGTACCGCTACGCGCAGTACATTGCCCATCAGAGCATCAACGCGGCTACCCTGCCCGATCTGAGAGCCACCGACGCCAACAAGATCGGTGAAGGCTGGCTGTCCGCCGCGAAGGAAGGCGCCATCGCCGCCGCCAAGTACGCGCAGCAGCAGAACTTCCTGGTCAGCACCGTCGTTATCGATCCCGCCGGATTCGCTGTCCGTTCCGAGCTGGCAACCCTGCTGATGCAGTTCTCCAAGAACGTCCTCGGCTGGAACTGATCGAAACCGAATCCGAATCAGAACCCCTGACAGCCAAAGATCCCGTACCCACCCCGGTACGGGATCTTTTTCAGGGCAGCCGCCGGTTTACACCACTTCAAGTCCGCAGTATGCAAAAAGGAGTATCTATGTTCCCCTATGAAAATCCCGCGCTGTCGCCTGCCGAACGCGCACGCGACCTGACCGCCCGCCTGAACCTCCGGGAGAAGGTCGGCCAGCTCAATCAGCGCCTCCACGGATTTGACGCCTACCGCCGCGACGGCGACAGCTTCAGCCTTTCCGACGAATTCACCCGGGAGGTGGATCACTGGGGCGGGCTGGGCCTCCTCTACGGCCTCTACCGGGCGGATCCCTGGTCGGCCAAGGATTTCACCAACGGCCTGGTTGGTACCGCCGCCTCCCGCATCTTCAACGAGGTTCAGCGGTATGTCATGTCGAAATCCCGCTTCGGCATCCCCGTCCTGCTCTGCGAGGAAAGCCCGCACGGCCATCAGGCGCTGGGCGGCTACCTGCTCCCCGTCAATCTCGCCCTGGGCTGCACCTTCGATCCGGACCTGGCCGAAGCCGCTTTCACGGTGGTGGGACGGCAGATGAAGGCCCTTCACGCGGACCTGGCCCTGACCTCCATGCTGGACATACTCCGGGATCCCCGCTGGGGTCGGAGCGAGGAGTGCTATTCCGAGGATCCCCTGCTGGCCTCCCGCATGGCCGCCTCCGCTGTCCGGGGTCTCCGCGCCGGGGGCATGGACGCGGTGGCCAAGCACTGCGCCGCACAGGGAGAGACCACCGGAGGCGTCAACGCGTCCGCCGCCCGCATCGGCGAGAGGGAGCTGCGGGAGATCCATCTGCCCCCCGTGAAGGCGGCGGCAAAGGCAGGAGTGCGGGGCGTCATGGCGGCCTACAACGAGATCGACGGCGTCCCCTGCCACGGCAATCCCTGGCTTCTGAAAACCGTCCTCCGGGACGAATTCGGCTTTGACGGCATCGTCATGGCGGACGGCGTGGCGGTGGACCGGCTGGATCTGATCTCCTCCCCGGACTTCGCCTCCCGGGGCGCCGTGGCTCTCAACGCCGGCGTGGATGTCAGCCTCTGGGATCGTGGCTTCACCGCGCTGGAGGAAGCTGTGGAACGGGGGCTCGTGTCCCTCGACCGGATCGACGAGGCCGTGGAGCGCGTCCTGACCCTGAAATTCGCCCGTGGCCTCTTCGAGCATCCCTTCATGGAGGAGGGAGAGCCGGAGAAGTTCACCTCCGCCGACCACCCCGAGACCCTCCGGCTGGCCCGGGAGTCCATGGTGCTCCTGAAAAACGACGGCGTCCTGCCCCTCTCCCCGGCCCTCGATTCCCTAGCGGTGATCGGACCCTTTGCCGACGACGTCTATGCCCAGCTCGGCGACTACACCCCGCCCCAGCTGCCCGGCGCGTCCGTCTCCTATCTGGACGGCATCCGGAAAGTCCTCGGGAACAGCTCCTGCGCCGTCCTGCCCTTCTGCGGCCCCGTTCCCGCCTGTGAGGATGATCTCCGCGCCTACATCGCAGAGGCGGCTGAGACGGCTTCTCAGGCCTCAGCGACGGTGCTGACCCTGGGCGGCTCCTCCTCCCGCTTCCGGGACATGGTATTTGACGACAACGGCGCGGTCCACCACACGGAGAACGGCGGATCCACCCGGAACCTGACCGACTGCGGCGAGGGCGTGGACGTGTCCGATATCGCCCTTCCCCACTGGCAGCGGGAGCTTCTGGCCGCCGTCCGAAAAGCCTCCGCCGGAAAGCCCCTGATCGTGCTCCTCAACGCCGGACGCCCCTACGCATCCTCTTCCTACGCCCATGACTGCGACGCCGTCCTCTGCGCCTTCTATCCGGGTCCCGAGGCGGGTAGGGCGGCAGGGGAGATCCTCTTCGGAAAGACCTGCCCCGGCGGCCGCCTGTCCGTGTCGATCCCCCGCACCACGGGAGAAATCCCCGCCGCCTATAACCGCCGCGCCTCCTATGACATCCGGTATTCCGACTGCGACGGTCCCGGCCCCGATTTCCCCTTCGGCTTCGGTCTTTCCTACGCGGCGTTCGACTTCACCGATCCCGTCCTCACCTGCGGCGGAGAGGTGATCCCCTGTCCGGCAGCTCTCCCCCGCGGAAACCGCGAGCCCCTGCCCGCCGTTAAGCCCGATAACTCCGATAACGGAGATATCGCCCTGACCTTCACCGTCACCAACACCGCCGAAATCCCCGGCGACGCGGTCCCCATGCTCTTCGTCCGGCGGCAAAGCGGCGCGACGATCCCCCGCCTCATGGAGCTGAAGGATTTTAAGAGGATCCCCCTGGCCCCCGGCGAATCGAAGTCCGTGGTCCTCACCCTCACCCGGGAGGTTCTCACCTCCCTCGGACCGGACATGAAACCCGTCCTCGTCCCCGGCGCCGTTGAAATCCTCCTCCGGGAAGGCGACCGGATCCGCTGGCGCGGGGCGGTGAGGGTTGAAGAGAAGTGCAAATCGTAAGTTGAAGGGGATACGCGGCTTTTCTGAAGAAAAGCCTGGCAAAAGACTTTATAAAATCACTGGTGCAGCGCTCTCTCTGCGTGCAGCACGGGGTAACGTGCAGCGCAGGTGGGGGACGGTGCCTCCAGAAGCGTCCTTGAAAGTAACAAAGAAAACCCGGTGAAGGACTTCGGGGAGTACAGGAAATGGCTCCCGATGAAGTCCCGCCGGGTTTTTTGTTCTCCGCGCTGCACGTTACCCCGTGCTGCATGTTGAGCGGCAAGCTGTACCAGTGTGATTTTATAAAGTTCTTGCCGAGCAGCTTGCTGCTCTGGGCTTCCCTTTCAAGAAAGCCGCGTTTCCCCCGTCTCCCTCAACGTTATCTCACAAACGGCACCACTTCGGCGACGGCGTCCTTGGGGGTGATGCGGCGGCCGTCGTGGTCGAGGTCGATCAGCACGTAGCGGTCGTTGCCCATGCCCATCTCCTTCATATAGGAGAGCTGACGGTAACCGTGGCGGGTGGCGATGCGCTCGATGAGATCGTGGTGGTCCTTTTCGGTCATGGCCTGGATCATGTCCACGGAAGCCTGATCCGCCGCCAGAATGTCCAGGGAGGCCAGAATGCCCACATTGGGAGTCACCACGGGAGCCGCGCCCACGCCCTCGCAGTCGCAGGAGACGGACATGTTCCGCATCACGTTGATATAGGCGATGTGCCCCGCGAAATAGTCAATAGTCGCCTTGGTGGACTCCGTGATCTTCTCCATCAGCTCCTCTTCGGCGACGCCCCACTGATTCCCGTTCTTCTCGTGGATCATCTTCTTGCCGATCCGGCCGTCCGCGCAGCCGATGCCGATGTTCTTGTTGGACCCGCCGAAGCCGCCCATGGTGTGGCCCTTGAAGTGGGTCAGGATCAGAAGGGAGTCATAGCCCAGCATCGACTTGCCCACGCTCATCTCGTCAAACCACTTGCCGCCCTTCACCGGCAGCGCCGCCGTGCCCTCCGCGTCCATGATGTCCACCGGGCAGAAGGTCCAGCCGTTGACCTCCAGCGTCTTTCTGTGCTGCTCCGTGGTGTACCGGTCGCCCTCGTAGAAGGTGTTGGTCTCCACGATGGACGCGTCCGGCAGCTCCTTCTCCATGAAGGCCTTTACCCATGCCGACGGAATGATGTTGGGCCCGTGGGGCTCGCCCGTGTGGAGCTTGATGCCCACCTTCCCGCCGATCGTACCGTTCACCTGCTCGTAGATCTTCATCAACCCGTCGGGAGACAGCTCCCGGGTGAAGTATACGATGGATTCGTTGCCTGTCCGCTCCCCGTAGGGCACATAGCGGTTTCCGTTCGTTCCGGGGATCGCTTTTCTGATTTCCATTCTCATTTTCTCCTCTTCGTGAGTGTCCGGTACGGCTTCGCGCCGCCTTCTCCTTTATTATACCACAGAATTGCGGAATTGCAAACCGCATCCCATGAATTTTTCCGCCGGATCCGCGAAAACAGCACCGTTGACAATCCCGCCCTGCCGTGCTACAATTAACCTAAGCAAACTGTTTCATGATGGAGCCGCCTATGCAAACCGTCCGCCTCACCCTCGCCCCCGTATGGAACGGGGAAACCGTCTCCTCCCTGTCCGTCCGCCTGGAGCTGGAGCTGCCCGCCCGGGCCGGAGAACCCCTCTTCCGCGTCTTCACGAAAATCATCGACAAATCCTTCGCCGAGCTTGAATCCCCCCTCCGGCTCTTTGACAGGGACGGGGAGATCCCCTGCTCCACCGAGGACTGCCCGGAGGATATGGGCACCGTGCGGGTGTATCTCCCGGAGCGGGACGCGGATTCCCCCACCCTCGCCTATACCGTCCGCACCGCCCCCGCCGGCCGCAATCCCGTGCTGGATCTGGGCAGCGAGGAAGGCGGCGTCACGGGATCCGGCAAGACCTTCCTCCCGGCCTTCTTCGCCGAAGGACCCGTCCGCTATTGCCTGCGGTGGGATCTCTCCGCCATGCCGGAAAACGCCGCCGGAGCCTGGACCTGGGGCGAAGGGGACGGAGAACACACGGGGGACGGCACGACCCTCATCTCCGCCTTCTTCGCGATGGGCGCGCCCCTGGACTGCGTGCGGGTCGGGGCCTTCCGGTATTACTGGTTCCGCAATCCGAAGCTGCTGGAGACCGCCGTGGACGCCGCCCGGATCTTCTCCGCCGAGGCCGCGTTTTTCCGGGATTCCAAATCCCGGGATGGCAGATCCCTCCCCTATTCCATTTTCACCCGTCACGGAGAGCAGTGCGTCCATCCCGGGGGAACCGCCGACCACCGCGCCTACCTCTGGCTCTATCGGGACAACGGCCAGCTGGACGCCTCGCTGAAGTTTCTTTTCGCCCACGAGATGGTCCACAACTGGATCACCGCCCCGGACGAGCCCTACGGCACCTGCACCTGGTACGTGGAGGGAATGGCCGATCTCTACTCCCTGCTGCTGCCGTGGCGGGCCGGGATCGTGACGGCGGAGGAGCTGACGGACGAGCTGAACCGCCGCTCCGCCGATTATTATGAAAATCCCCGCCGCCGGGAGACCAACGAAGCCTGCGGTCAGGCGTTTCTCTCGGACCTGGAGACCACGAAGGTGCCCTACGGACGGGGCCTGTTCTATCTCCTCCACGCCGACGCCGCCATAAGAAGAGCCTCCGCCGGATCCCGCTGTCTGGACGACGTGATGTTCACCCTGGCCGAGCCGGATCCCGAAACTCCCGCCGATCCCGCGTCAGCTTCCGTCCGCTTCAACGAGCGCTGGCTGGCGGAATACGGCCGGTTTGTCGGAGGGGACGCCGCCCGGGCCGAGTTTGAAGATCTCCGCTCCGGGACCGTCTGGGATCCCGAAACGGAGGCGTTCCGGCAGGAGAATCGCCCGCCCGTCCTCGCCGTCTCCCGTGAAGGTACCGAACGCGGCACCGGCGACCCCTGCGTCACCTGGCGGTTTGAAGCCTGAACCATAAATACACAAAGGGATGCGCCTTTCCTCAGGAGGCCGCGTCCCTCCTTTTTGATACTATTCTCAGTCTAAAAATGCAATCTGACGAAGACGTAGGAAAAATATCATAAAAAGGTGAGCTGCACGTTACCCCGTGCTGCACTCTGAGAGGAAGCTGCACCAGTGATTTTTAAAGTTCTTGCCGAGCCGCTTGCTGCTCTGGGTTTCTTTCAAGAAGCCGCGCTTCCCTTTTAGCTTGAGATTAGTATGATTCTGTTTCTCCCATCCCCCGCTTCACGGAAAAAAAGGAGCCCCCGTTTTCGGAGGACTCCTCTTTTTTACCCTTTATTCAAGGTCTTTTGGTACCGTAACTTCGGGATTACTTCGCCACGTTCACGCAGAAGGCGTGGATGGCGGTGGCAACCTCGGAACGGAGCGCCGGAACGGTGTAATTGTCCGCGGGAGC
>CACWLT010000018.1 GCA_902761695.1 uncultured Ruminococcus sp. | reverse complement strand
GCTCTCCACCGGAAAGCTGACCTGCTCCAACGCCGGTCACGAATATCCGGTTTTCAAGCAGCCCGGCGGGAAGTTCGAGCTTTTCAAGGACCGTCACGGCTTCGTCATCGGCGGCATGGAGGGCATGCGGTACAAGGAGTACGAGGTGCAGCTGAAGCCCGGCGCAAAGCTGTTCGTCTACACCGACGGCGTGCCGGAAGCCACCGACGGCGCGGAGGAACTGTTCGGAACGGACCGCCTGATCGAGGCCCTCAACCGGCATCCGGACGCCTCCCCCATGGATCTTCTGAAAAACGTCAGGGCCGCCGTGGACGACTTTGTTCTGGACGCGGAGCAGTTCGACGATCTGACCATGCTGTGCCTGGAATATAAAGGCCCGGACGCCGAAGCCAAGGGTACCTGAATAGAAAACCGCATAAATACAGCCCCTCTCTCCGGACGCGGAAGCATCCGACGGAAAAGGGGCTTTTTCACCGTCTCCGCCGCCCCGGATTTTCCCGTGAGGACTGGACAAGCGGGGACGGATGGTGTATAATTATACCAGTATTTGAAAAACGGAGGATTTATCATGAAGCAGAATATCACCCTTCTCGACGGCGCCATCGGGACCCAGCTCTGGGCAAAGGCCGAGGCGCGGGGCTGGAAGAAGGAGCCCGTCTGGACCTACAACATCACCCATCCGGAGATCGTGGCGGAGCTTGCCGCCGAATACGCGGACGCCGGATCGGATATCATCCTGTCCAATACCTTTGGCGCGAACGGGCCCTCCGTGGCAAAATCCTCGTCCTACGCTCCCGCAGAAGTGGTCGCGGCGGGCGTTCGGATCGCGAAGGAGGCCGTGGCGGGGCGCGGGATCCGGGTGGCTCTGGACGCGGGACCGCTGTCGGAGCTGATGGAACCCTACGGAGATCTGGAGGAGGACGAGGTGGCGGCCATTTACCGGGAGATGTTTGAGGCCGGCGTCGGCGCGGGGGCGGAGCTGATCTTCCTCGAAACCTTCATCGATCTGGCCATGCTGCGGGTCGCGGCGGAGGAGGCGGTGAAAACGGGCCTGCCGGTCTTCTGCTGCCTGTCCTTCGAGCGGATGGGGAAGACCGTGATGGGCAACTCCCCGGAGGACATGATCGAAGAGCTGGAGCCCCTCGGTGTGGCCGCCGTCGGAATGAACTGCTCCCTCGGTCCGGATCTGGCTGTGGGCGTCATCGAGAAATTCGCCGGAAAGACGTCCCTTCCCCTGATCTTCAAGCCCAACGCCGGAAAGCCGGTGCTGGCGGCGGACGGAAGCGTCTCCACGGCGTTCAGCGCCAAGGCATTCGCGGATGAAGCGGCCCCGGCTCTGGAGATCGCGGATTACGTCGGCGGCTGCTGCGGGAGCGCTCCGTCCTATATCCGCGAGCTGGCCGGCCGCATCGGACGCTGAGGTGCCGACCTATAAAAAAACCGGGCCTCTTCGTAAGGGACCCGGTATGTACGGATAACGCTCAGCCGCCCTTTTCGCCTCCCCGCTCATCCTCCGCTCCCACCAGCCGTCGGATAATCAGCCGCAGAACATTCAGCACAAAGGGGATCAGCGCGAGAGCACAGAGGATGGTGAAGAGGTTCTGGACGGGCTTCAGCAGAACGGGAAGCAGGAGCGCCAGGGCCCAGGCGGCGGCGTGAAAAGCGAGAAACCACTTCCTCTCCGTCCGCCAGGTGACCAGAATACCGCAGACGGTGAGCAGAACGGCCAGCGTTGTGCGGAGGACGGAGAACTTCTCCGTGAACAGCAGGCATCCCGTCAGGGTCATGACGAGACCGAAGCATTCGCCGCTGAAAAGAAAGGACATCGGAACCTCCTTGTGATTGTGCCGGGGCGGGCTTGGGTCCGTCTCCGGCGGGATCGGGCGAAATCAGCGGGCGCAGGTGTAATCGATGCAGGCCTGCACGTAGGCGACGACGTTCTCCACCGGCACCTCCGGCTCCAGCAGATGGGTGGGACATACGTAAAGCCCGCCCTGCCTGCCCGCGATGTCGAGATTCTCAAACACCTTCCGCCGCACCTCCTCCGGGGTTCCGAAGGGCATCACGGACTGGGTGCCGATGGTGCCGTGGAAGGACAGCGCGTCCCCGAACCGGCGGTGGATCTCCCGGAAATCCATGCACTCCGGCTGCACGGGGTTGAGCACGTCCACGCCCGCCTCGATGAGGGACGGAATCAGCTCCGTCACGTGACCGCAGGAGTGGTAGAAGATGAGAATGTCCGGCTGAATGGCCCGTGCGGCGTCGATCACCTTCTTCAGCCGGGGCATCAGCCATTCCCGGTACAGCCCCTCGCTCATCATGATGGTGCGCTGCATCCCGATGTCGTCCCCGAGGAAGAGGGCGTCCGCTCCGGCCCGGGCGAAGGATACGGCCTTCTGCACGGCGGTGGATGTCACCCGGTCCAGCAGAACCTCCGCCATGGGATCTTCGCTTATCATGTCGCACATCAGGTTCTCCATGCCCCGCATGTACCAGGCCGTCTCCCAGATGGTCACCTGCATCTGCCCCACAGCCGCCATATCCTCCCTGTGGATTTCCTCCACGTGCTTTTTCTGCTCCTCAAGGGCGTCGCGGAAGACGGGGAAGGGATAGGCGAGGATCTGCTCCGGGGAGTCGAAGTCCTCCATGGGATGGTGCATGTAGGTCATGTGATACGCGGCGGCCGAACCGGGCTCGTGGGCCACGCCCCAGCCGTCGATGAAGGTGCCGGGTTTGAAGTTTTTGTCCTTGTAGTACCGTTCGAGGAACACCTCCGGAGGCGCGCAGTCTGCGGGAAGACCCCGGACGGACGCCTCCCCCAGGGGCAGCTTCAGCTCGTGCTCCCGGACATACGCGTCGTACCGCTCCTTAAGGGACGGGCACATGCTGAAATTGACCGGCATATAGTCGTATCCTCTGCGGCGGGCAATGGACAGATAGTTTTCACGATTGGTCACGGAAGGCACCTCTCTTCTTCGCGGCGGGCGGGACACGTCCTCGCGGGGAACTGTGGGAAGTATACCATAGAAATGCGGATAATGCAAGAGGATTTCACCCCGCCGGGCGTTTCGGGCTGCGATACCGGGACGGCGGGGAAATATCGCGCTGAAGGAGGAATAAAGGGGAAAACCAGCAATCACGCACGGCCACAGCGATCGATAATGGATCAGAGAAAGGAGAGCATGATGAAAAACAGTCTGAAAACAGTGATCGCGTCGCTTCTTGTCTTTTCCATGCTGCTGCCGCTGCTTGCCTCCTGCGGCGAGAGGGCGGCGGAGAACGGCGGGGACGACGGGAGTCCCGTTCCGTCCCAGGGGAATACGGACGTTCAGCCCGCCGAAACCGAGGAGAAGCGGATCTATGCCGACGACATCCCGGACGACGCGAAATTTAACGGACAGAGCGTCAAATTCATGTGGTGGGCGGAAAACCGGGAGTTTGCCGAGGAGTACACCGGCGAGGTGGTCAACGACGCGGCCTACGAGCGGGAGCTTTCCGTGGAGTCGCGGCTGAACGTGGATATCGTGAACGTGGGCGAGTCCTACACCTGGGACACCAAGGACCTGTACCTCGACAAGATCCGCTCCAGCGTCATGGCCAACGACGGGGCCTATGACGTGGCGTCCGGGCAGTACGCGACCATGCCGGGCCTGGTGGCGGACAGGGTTTTCACCAACCTCAAGGATCTGCCGTACCTCGATTTCTCAAAGCCCTACTGGGTCCAGCAGCTCATTGAGGAGACCTCCGTCAACGGGAAGCTGTTTCTGGCCACGGGGGATCTGTCGAAGGTCACCATCAATCAGGTCTGGTGCGTCATGGGCAACGACACCATGCGGGCCAATCTGGGGCTGGACGATCCCGTGGATCTGGGGCACGAGGGCACGTGGACGAAGGACGCCATGAACACCATGCTCACCGGCGTCTACGCGGATACGGACGGCGATCAGGCCAAATCCGGCGGGGACACCTTCGGCCTGGTGATCGCGGAGGCCAACTGCACCTATCCCTTCCTCAACGCCTGGGAGATCTCCTATACGACCCTCAACGAGGAGGGCTATCCCGAGCTGACCTTCTACAACGACAAGACCGTCGCCGCCTGGGAGCAGATGATGGCCTGGTGCTTCGATTCCCAGGACGTGGCCTACGGCGGGGAGGGGTACGTTTACTTCAACGCGGGCAACGCCTTCGTCGAGGGGCGCACCCTGTTCAATATCGGCCAGTTCGCCAGCGTGAAGGCACCTCCGCCGCCGATCTGGACGCCACCGCAGCCGCCATGGAGATGATGGCCGCCGAGAGCTACCGCCTGGTCTCTCCCGCCATCTACGAGATCAATATGAAAACCCGGTATTCCGCCGATCAGGAGATGTCCCGGATGTTCGACCTGATCCGGGGCGGCGTGGTCTTCAACTTCGGCCTGGTCTACGGCTTCGCCATGAATTACATGAACATCTTCTGGAAGGGCAACATCACGGCCAACGGCAATCTGTCCTCCGCCTGGAAGTCCCAGGAGAAGTCCTACAAGGCTGCCATCGACCAGTTCTTCGCGGCCGTGGAAGCGATGGACTGATCCCCGATGCAAAGTCGTCCCACGGGAAGGAGCAATCCCGCCCGGGGACGGCTTTTTCCATGCTCCCGCCCCGGAACGCGGGAAAAGGCTCCTCCGCGCGGATTGACAGGGACGCCCGTTTCCTGTATAATACCATCGGAGCACCCCCTTGCGGCCGTCGAAGCGTCCGGGTTCACACGAAAGGAAAACAGTCATGGCATTTGTCGATCACGACCTTCATATTCACTCCTATCTCTCCCCCTGCGCCGGGGAGGAGCGGTACACCCAGACCCTGGAGGGGATCCTTCGTTACGCGGAGACGAACGGCTTCGGCACCATCTGCGTGACGGATCACTTCTGGGACGAAACCGTGCCCGGCGCCCGGGGCATGTATGAGGGGCAGACCTACGCCCATATCGCCTCCGCCCTGCCCCTGCCCCAAAGCGAAAACGTCCGCTTCCTCTTCGGCTGCCCTGGCCCCGGAGCACTGCGACCTGTTCGACTTCATCATCATTCCCACGAATCACCTCCATATGTCCGGCTTCACCTGCCGTGGCGACGAGGACGCGGCGGAGAGGGCCGGGCTCTGGTGCAGCCGTCTGGACTATGTGCTGGAGCAGGATCTTCCGTTCCACAAAATCGGGATCGCCCACCTGACCGATACCGGCATCATGGCGGGGCGCGGATATCTGGAGGCTTTGCGCCTGATCCCGGACGAGGAGTACATCCGCCTCTTCCGCAAGGCCGCGCGGAGGGGCGTGGGCATCGAGCTGAACTTCAACTGGCTGGACATGGACGAGGACGAAATGGCAATCCACCTCCGCCCGTACCGCATCGCGAAGGAGGAGGGCTGTAAATTCTATCTGGGCAGCGACGCCCACACCCCCGGCAGATTCGCCCGGATGAAGCAGAACTTCGAGAAAATCACTGCCCGCCTGGACCTGGACGACAGCCGGAAGTTCGTTGTCGGCTGACCGCGGCGTGTTTCGCGCCTCTCTTCAGGATTAACGACCCGTACGGACCGGATGCCGCGATCTGCGCGGGCCTTTTTCCGCTCACCCGTTCCGGAGGCAGCCCGCTCCTGACGCTCCGGCCTCCTCCGTGGTATAATCACCGTAATATGAAAAAGGAAAAGGGTCCGGCCATGACTGACAAAGAAAAGCGCAGAGTATTCCGCATCCTGTTCGCCGCCGCCACCGTTCTGTTCGCCGTCTCCCTCATGGTCTGCGTCAGGACCCGTTCGGGGCGGCTGGAGCTTTACCTCCCCGAAGGCTCCCGCGTCTCCGATTTCCGGCCGGAGAACGGACTGGTCAGCCTGCGCGAGGTCCCCGGCCATGAGCGGCGCATGACGGTGGAGGCTGCGGGGCAGGGAATCGGGCCGGTTTTCATCGATAACACGAATCCGGAGGTCTATACCGGGCTGCTGTATGTGCACGTTTTGCCGGGAGGCATGATCTATGACATGACCAACGGCAACTTTTCGGGAAGCCGGGAGGTCAGCGCGGTCATACAGATCTACGTCCTGACCCTGGCGGTCCTGGCAGCGGCGTCCTTCGTGACGCGCGTCAGAGGGGATCTCTATTCCTATTCCACCCTCTATATGGGCGGCATGGCGATATTTCTGGCGGGGCTGGCGGCGGGCAAATGGCGGGAGCACCTTCTCTGGATCCTTTTGTTTATCGCAGTCTTTCTGGCGATCAATCTGCTCATGCCTATGTGAGATCCGCGCGTTCATGGGAGCCGTTCTCCTGCACCTCCCCGGGTTTATTGTTCATCCGAAAGAAATCGTCCCGATTTTGAAGCCTTCTCCTTGACGCTCCGCCCTCCTCCATGCTATAATGAGGCAAAACACGGACAATTCCCGCGCGGAAGAATAACGCGGGACGGATACAGGAGGCATCATGGACAGTACGGAAAGAGTACGGCGCACGATTCTCGGACAGAGCGCCGACCGGCAGCCGATCTACGGATGGGTGTCCGCTAATCTGACGAACGAGCTGACGGAGGCCTACGGCTCGGTGGCGGCCTTCGAGGACAAATACGAATTTGACGCGGCGCACATCTTCGGCGGGCCGGGCTCCTTCGACGGGAGGGTGTTTGACCGCCTGCGCGCCGAGAACGACGAGATGACGCCGGATCTTCTCGTGGACGAGGACTTCTTCACGGACCCCGACGTTCTCGAGCAGTATCAGAACATCAAGGATTCCATGGCCTTCCACAAGGAGAGAGGCCGGTTCTGCTACGTCCAGACGCCGGGGTTCTTCGAGCAGTTCAACGGCGTGTTCGGCATCGAGAACCAGCTGCTCTACCTGGCCATGTACCCGGACGAGCTGGACGAGCTCTACCGCAGGCAGGCGGAGTGGACCGTGAAGTTCGCCGGTCACTGCATCGACCTCGGCATCGACATGGTGCATATCTCCGACGACTGGGGCGCGCAGAACGACCTGATGTTCAACCCGAAGCTCTGGTGGGAGATTATCTATCCCCACATGAAGCGGGTGGTGGATTACGTCCATTCCCGGGGCTGCCTCTGCTCCCTCCATTCGGACGGCTGCGTCGCCAAGGTGACGGACGGCATCGAGCGGCTGGGGCTGGACTGCGTGCATCCCTGGCAGGAGAGCGCGGGCATGTCCTATGATCTTTACCTCAACAACTATCAGGACAAGTTCGCCATCCTCGGCGGGATCTGCATCCAGACGAAGCTGGGGCTGGTTGGCCGGGAGGAGCTGGAGGCGGATATCCGGCGCGTGTTCGGCCTTCTGCGCGGGAAGCGGTGGATCTGCTGCACCACCCACTTCGTCCAAAACCACTGTTCCATCGCGGACCTGGCCTTCGCGTATGACCTGATTTACAAGCTGGCCAGGGAATAAAGGAGAAGGAGCGCGGATTATGAACTATCGGATCAACCGGAAGACCGGGGACCGGATCAGCGAGATCGGCATCGGGTCCGCCTATCTGTACGACGCTGGCATGGACGAGGCGGTCCGGGCTCTGCGGCGCGCGGCCGAGGGCGGGATCAACTATTTCGATCTGGCGGCGGGGGACGGGAGCGCGTTCCCGATCTGGGGCGAGGCGCTGCACGACATCAGAAAGAGCCTCTTCTATCAGATCCACTTCGGCGCGGATTATACGTCCGGGACCTACGGCTGGTCGCTGGACCTCGATTCGATCAAACGCTCGGTGGAGAAGCAGCTCGCGGAACTGCGGACGGACTACATCGACTATGGCTTCATCCACTGTCAGGACGAGGCCGCCGACTGGGAGATTTATCTGAAGAACGGAATATACGATTACATTCTCTCCCTGAAAAAGGTGGGCGTCGTGCGGCACGTGGGACTGTCCTCCCATACCCCGGCGGTCATCATGCGGATTCTCGGTGAGGCGGACGTGGACATGCTGATGTTCTCCGTCAACCCGGCCTACGATTACGGGCAGGGCGAGTACGCCAACGGAACCGTGGACGAGCGGGCCGCCGTTTACCGCCGCTGCGAATCGGAGGGGATCGGGATTTCGGTGATGAAACCCTTCTCCGGCGGTCAGCTCCTGGACGAAAAGCAGTCCCCCTTCGGCCGCGCCCTGACGATCCACCAGTGCATCCGGTACTGCCTCGACAAGCCGGGCGTGCTGACGGTCCTGCCGGGAGCGAAGAGCGTGGAGGAGGTAGAAGCCCTTCTTTCGTACTGCGATCAGCCGGAGGAGGCCCTCGATTATTCCATGATTGGCACCTTCGCTCCGCCGGATGCGGGAGGAAAATGCGTCTACTGCAATCACTGCAAGCCCTGTCCCGTGGGGATCGACGTGGGTCTGGTCAACAAATATTACGACCTCGCCCGGGCCGGGGACGCGCTGGCGGCCGAGCACTACCGGACGCTTGGGAAGAACGCCTCCGACTGCGTGGGCTGCGGGCACTGCGACAGCCGCTGTCCCTTCTCGGTAAAGCAAAGCGCGCGGATGGAAGAGATCCGGGATTAGGGGTTGACAGAAAAGCCGTTTTGCGGTATAATGTCCCGGTATCGGAAATTCGCTCCCCAGGGAGCAGAAACGAAAGGAATCATCACCATGAACAAGACCTTCTCCGCCATCCTCGCCGCGCTGATGCTCAGCGGCACGTTCGCAGTCTCCGCAGGCGCCTGCATCCCGTTCCCCGGCACCGATCTCCTGACCGTGACCCTGAGCGGAAGCCCCGCCGCCGAGGCCTCCCTCGATCTCTACAGAGTGGACGAATACGGCGACGCGGACACCTTCCTCGGCGCGTATACGACCGATGCCGACGGCAGGCTCACTGCGTCCCATCTGACCACGGGCCTTTACCGCTGGAGCAGCGAGGCCGGCGACGTGTTCTTCCGCATCACCGGATCCGGCTTCGTGCGCACCGTTGTAGAACTTCCCGCCGAGGAACCTGCTGCCGAGGAGCCTGCCATCGAAGAGAATCCCGCTGAAGAGCTTCCCGCTGAGGAAACCGAGGACGGCCGGGAGCACATGACCTACATGAGCGCCGACGGCTTCCAGCTCCGCTACAACGCCCTGCAGGTCGAATCCCGTGAAACCGGCGATCACAGCGCGGAGTTCGTGCTCCTCGATGAAGCGTCCGGCGCCGATAAGGTGGCCGTGAGCTGGATCGCCGAAAAGCAGCCCGAGGAGGTGCTCTACGAGGTGACCTCCGCCTGGGGCGAGCAGACCGACATCCTCCGGACCGAGGGCTTTTTCCCCGGCACGGACGACAAATGGGGTTACTGGAGAACCTTCACGGACGGCAGCCTGACGAAATGCGCCATCGCCGGCGAGTATAACGGCGGCGTGCTGCTCTTTGAGATCGACGCTCTCCTGACCGGCGACGAGGAAAAGGACATGGCCGTGAGCGATATCCTGGCGGAAATCATTGATTCCGTCACCTACTTCGATTTCGCCGAGCAGACCATGTACGCCTATATCCCCGGCGTTTACACCTCCGCGAATGAGGACGGCACGGCTTATCAGGTGATCCTGAACGTGGACCACACTGGCACCCTGAGCTTCCAGGATACCGTGGACATTCTCTGGGGCAGCACGGAGCTGATCGCGGCGGACGCAAAATACGCCTATACCGTTGAGGGCGACAACCTGTACGTGGAACTCGACGGCGTATGGACCGAATTCGCGAGAGAGACTGCCGAATAAGCTGTGACATCCATCCCCGGCTCCGGCTGGTCATCATCCCGGGGCCGGTTTTTTCAGCCGGGATAAACACTCTGAGGCGGGAATCCGGAAGCGTGACCGCCTGACCATCAAAGCTATGATCTCAAAAGCACAGGAATTCGGGAAATCAAGTATCTCGTCAACGCAGCGGGGGTCTCCCCATCCCATGCTCCGATCGAAGCGATTTTGAAGGTCGCTCTTTTCAGGCTCATCGCATCCCCCTCCTGCTGACAGGAGCTGAGAAAGCAAGACGCTCTTCCACGCACTTAAGCCGCGCCGTGCAGAAGAGTTTCCCTATCGCACTTCCCGGTCGGAATGCCGGAACAGCGCCTCATTTTTCCGGCAAACAAATCAACCACTCCCATATCGATACACCCGAAAAGACTCGCACAGGCAGGATACCGACGTATCCCTGACCTGCGCGAGTCTCTTATCTGTGCCGATATGATAAAAAATTGGCGCAATCCCACACAATCGATGTGCGGGATCGTTGTATGGAAGGTCGGTCGTGCAGTAAATGGATGACTGCCTCACCGATCAGTTCCTGGTTTTGTCGTCTGGATCGCAGGGTCCTTCGCTATTTTCTGAACGGCGAGGGCTTTTTTGCTTTACGGTTCTTCTTTTCCTCCCTTTCGAATGTCCTTAATTCATTTCATTGATGCTGTTCCGCGCCTTCCATTTCTCGTAAGAAAGGGTGGACACGGCAGTTTGACGGGAAATCTGCGCTGCTTCCATAGTCTGCCGCAAAAGCTCCTGTTCGGCCGCGTTATACCGCATCAGCATTGTCGCAACCTGAGCACGGGATGCCATGCCCTTCGGGGAAAGCTTATTGCTGCCCGTCCCCTGAATCACGCCCTGCATGACCATCCAGCAGACAGCCTCGTACGCCCAGTCGGAGACCTCGGACGCGTCATCGAAGGTCAGGGGGAACGCCCACAGACCGGTAAAGCCCAGTTCTTTGGCCTTTGCGCAGCGATAGAGGATCGTCGCAAGCTGTTCCCGCGTAAGCGGATCCATCGGTCCGAACTTTCCGTCGCCGTAACCGGTCACGATTTCATCGGTCATCACATTTGCGATGGCCTGCAGGTCCTTGAACAGTTCGCCGCCCTCGGCCGTCAGCCGCTGAACCGAGGCGTCCTCACCGGTGTACAGGGCGGCGGCCCCGCTCAGGGGACTGAAGGTTCCGGTGTCGCCGGAGAACGTGATGACCTCGCCGTCGGGATCCACGGGGATCGCGCCCTCGTCCGGGTCGGCGACCGGGTTGGCGACCGGGTCATGCTCCGCAGTCTTCTTGCCGTCACCTGAGGCAGTCCTTCTCACCGGCGTCGATGTCCGGTTCTCAAATAACGAACAAAACATGACAGGAGCTCGCATATATGAAGCGCATTTATTTGTTTCCAAATTACAGAAAACGATTTTGAACAGAACACAGTGCTGTGATATCGGGGGCTTACACTTCGGAAGGAGCTTTTTCAGATGCAGATTCGTCCTTTACCTGCATATCCGTTATACCGGTCAGCAGGGTGAAATAACGCTGGCGAACACGACTATACAATGCGTCATATTCCTCGTCTCCTCCGGCATGAAGTCTTTCAAAGTAGAGGTGCTCGTGATCTGCCAGTTCCGGATATACGCGAACCAACGTGGCTATTCCGATATTCGAGCAAACTTCTGCGATTTGTTGAAGATCGGTCAAAAGGTTTGAAAACGTAGCGTCGGCATAGATATTGTCTTCTCCCGTTACCATGCGTTTCAGGTGGTTGCGTTTCAAGACCGTAATCATTTCACCGATCACCTGTACCAGAGGTTCGATCTTGCGCGCCGCATCAACATCACGCTTGCGGAAGGTTTGTTCCGTTTCATCCAGAATATTGATGACAGCGCTTTCAATAACGGCCAGTTCGGAACGCACCGCATTGGAAAGAATTGTATTGCTCCCGCAAAGCGCGGCTGCATACCCCGCTATGTTTACGGCGTGGTCACCCAGCCGTTCAAATTCGGAAGCTGTTTTATAATATTGGTCCATAATAGCTACATGAACTTCACTCTGCAGATGAGGAACCAGCCCCACCATGTATTTGCTTACAAGGTCGGTCATGTGGTCGATCTCCGTCTCCTCGGACTGTATTTCATCATGAAGAATCGGGTCATACTCCTTCAGCAGCTGAAAGGCGCTTTCAATATTAGATCTTGAAGCTTTGAATACGGAAAGCAGAAGCTGATAGCAGCTCTGAAAAGCAAGGGCCGGAGTATTGAAGAAAACCGGATTCAGGGCGTCGATCACAGTCTTGTATTTGCTTTCCCGGACAGGTTCATCCTTCACGATAACGCGGCTGAGTTTCTCATACACGCGAAGCATCGGGAAGAGAGCCAAAGCACACGTCAGATTGAAGACGGTATTGGCATTGGCAATGATTCCGGAATTGACGGTTCGCTCCCAAAGCCCGTCCAGCAGGCCCATCCTGTGCGCGATCGCAACACCGGTCAGCACAAGCACCGTTTCACTGAGATTGAAAAGAATATTGACAATGCCCACGCGGCGCGCTTCAGATTTTGATCCGATGGAACAGACGATTGCGGTCGTAACGCAATCGCCGAGATAGATACCGACTATGATCGCATAGATGGATTTGAAGGCGAGCAGGCCTGTAGCTGAAAATGCCTGCAGAATACCGATGGTCGCGGATGAACTCTGCAAAACGAAAGCTACGCCGGCGCCGACAAGGTAACCCAGCACGGGATTGCTGCCCAGACCGGAAAACAGGTTTTCGATCATACCGGACTGAGTCAGGCTGTTGACCGCTCCGGTCATATTGAGAAGCCCGGAAAACAAAATGCCGAACCCGATCGCAATATTACCGACGGAGCGGGCATTCTTGAAAAAACTTCCCATGATCAGAACGATTCCGATAATCAGGGCTATGGGGGCGAGTGTGGAGGGCTGGAAGAAGCGCAGTACCGCAGAGCCCGACCCGTCAATGTCAAGAAGGCGGATGATCTGCCCCGTGACAGTTGTGCCGACATTTGCCCCTATGATAATGCCCAGAGACTGGTGAAGAGTCAGAATACCTGCGCTTACCAAACCGGCGGTGATCACGATTGTGGCGGTGGATGACTGAATAAGAGCCGTAACAAGAACACCGAGCGCGAAAGCTTTGAACGCGTTGTCGGTTACGCGGCCCATTACCGCTTTCAGCGTACCGGATGAATTCTCTTTCAAAGAGTCACCCATAAGCCGCATCCCATACAGGAACATGGCAAGACCGCCCAGCAGGGAAATGATATTAAATATATCCATATTGGGACTCCTGATTTGCGGCGCATATGGCAGAGAGATGAGCTTTTTTCTGTGGAATGACGAAATTCGCCGTATCCAATCTTCTTTCTCTTGCTTCTTCAGCCGCCGCGCCTGTTTGTTAATCGCAGATCATAATTGTTTCTCCGGCGTGTACCTGCCTGCGCGCGGTTCCGCCCTCCGTTTCAGCTGTCCAGCTCAGGGTTCGTTCTGTTCTGTTTGTCAGCGTGCTCTTTTTCTTCCCTTCATGACGAAGATCTATAAATCCGCCCCACAGAGGGAAACCGGTGACTTCCGACCATTCTCCGTCTGCCGCCGCGCTCCGTGTCCTTACCTCGGATTTTTCCGCGTCAGCCGAAATCCCCATGTATCCGCAGAACAACGCTTCGACGGCGGCATAGGACACCTCGGGATAGTCCCTCCGTTCGTAGTCCTCCGCCGTCATCTTCAGCCAGATCCGCATGGCCTCCGCATCCCACCCGTACTTCCAAAGCATGGCGGGGTAATAGGATCGCAGTTCGACGATCGTATCCGGCTCAGTCGACAGGAGATAGCGGATCTGCCCCGCAATCTGCGCGGGATCCCGAATGATTCCGCACCGCAGCGGCGTCATGGCGTTATCGTCGCTTTGTTTCGGACTGAAGGAGCCGTCCTTCATGCGGAACTCATAAAAACGCGCTTCTTGCTCCGTCCACCATTCCCGGCAGAAGATTTCCCGCAATCTGTCCGCTCTTTCAAGATACTCCGACGCTTTCTCCGGTTCTTTTTTCAGCAGAGCCATGCGTGCCGCCGCCAGATATGCCCGGTACTCCAGAGCCAGCGCGTCTGCGGCAGCGCTGTAGCCGGTCGTTCCGTTCTCTTCATAGGACGCGATCCCGCGCCTTCCATCGCTGTCCGCCCTGTCCACGATACCGTCTCCGTCACGATCCCACCGCGGGATGTATTTCTCCACCGTGAGCCGGAAGAAGTTCTCCATTTCCGGAGAGAGCAGATACCATGCGTCACCGGTGAGATCGTACAACCGTGAGGCCGTATCCATGATGTCGAAATTCGCGGGAAGGTTGTACCAGAAATCGGCATCGCTCGAATAATCCACCGGCGCGGGTTTCCCTTCGAACGTGATTTCCCACCAGCTGCACCAGTCCTTTGCTTCGCTGATGTTCCGCGCAAAAGCCCCCATCATGTTTCTGTTGTGCTCCGTCAGTCCCAGACAGTGCGCGCCCCCGGACTGATGAGACATATCACGCATACAGAAAGCGTCACGGCCGGGGAGGGCTGCTTCGTAACACGGCCCCACTTCGGCGTCATCATGAATAAACGTCTCCGCCTGCGCCCTCGCCCAATCGAATCCTTTCTGCAGCTCCGGATTGTTTGAATCAAAATCTATTGAACTTCTGCCCAAAAACCATTCCTCCTGCTCTTCGGCTTGTATTTCGCTTGAATTATTATACATTGTTATTATACACTGTCCAAGTACGGTTTTCAAGAGGATAACGGTCAAAATTATCGGTTGTCCCGTCTTATGTCGACGCGAAGAAAGCGGAACACCGTGCAGCAGCAGAATTGGCTGCGCGGATACTGCCGGCGCCGGAAAGAAGCATCACCCTCGATCACGTTGACCGGAGGAAACGAAGCGTATTAGGGCAACTGTAGATTTTGAAAAGAAGAGTTTATCTTGGAGAAACGTGATACAGCCCAACTTTGGCTTGCATTTTCCCCGTGAACGTGTTAGAATCAACCTGTCATTGCAGAGAGAAAAGGAGCATTTCACGACACATGGCCGTTTCATTTCTTGTCTTTGCGGATCTGCATCACGAACCGAAGGTGTTCCCGCATGACGCAAAGCGCTTCCTCGATGAGATTATTGCGAGAGGGATAAACGCAAAAGTACCGAAGATGATTTGTACGGGTACGTGAGCTACTGGTCAACCGCTATCGACTCCTATCTGCCGGCGTTTGATATTCAGGTGGTCAAGCGCGGCGAGGACGGATGGCTTGCATTCACCATGAATACCGAAAGAATGGTGGGCGCGCTTGAGAAGATGCACGCGGCTTACGAGGACTGACGGGCGTTCGGGTTCGGCCGGTATATCGGCAGATACCGCTTATTCCGCTGCGGCCTCAAAGCCTGCGGGCACAACCGCCGTTCACAGTCGGAGCGCTGCAAGTTTATATATTTCCTCCTTGACATATCCACCTTCAAATGGTATAATCATACCGAACATTATGTGGGGCTTTTTCCAGGGATGCATTGTATTATCATATGGATATTGAAACAGGCCATCCTGTTTGCGGACAGCGCCCCCCGACAGACAGGCTTATTTCTGTTCTCAACCCGACTTCCCGGGTTTGAAAGGAATCTGAACCATGAAAAAACTGTTCTCCCTCTTTCTTGCTGTGATGATGCTCCTCCCCGTCCTCGCTGCCTGCGGGGAATCAATGGAGAATACCGATGCCGCCGAGAATCCTGCGGGCAGTGAGGCGGGCACAAACCCGACCGTCCAAACGGAACCGGAAACGGAGGAGGATCCGCTGTCCGACGGTCTGCCGGATACCGACCTCGGCGGTTACGATTTCCGCATCTACTCCATGCTCTGGACCGACGGCGTGGAAACCGCGGCGCGCATGATTTCGGATGAGTTTACGGGCGACGCGATCAACGACGCTCTGAGAGAATCCACTCTGAGTGTGGAGGATCGATTCAATTGTTCGATCCGCATGATCGAAGGCGGAGATGTCTGGCATATCGCCGCGAACGTTACGAACAGCATTCAGGCCGGAGACGATGCTTTTGAGATTGTCGGCGGGCACGACGGGACCATGACAAACCTGATGAATCAGGGACTGTTCTACAACATCAAGAAAGTCCCGCAGTTCAATTTCGACAAGGCCTGGTGGGGTCCCTCAAAGGTGCTGGAAATCAACGGGAAGATGTATCTCGCTTCCTCTTACCTCTCCTATACGGGTCTGCACTGGACAAGAGCTCTGATGACCAACAAGCGCATTTTCGACGACCTCGGCCTGGAGATCCCCTATGAAACGGTACGGGAAGGGACATGGACGCTCGACAAGATGATCGCCTTGACGGAGAATACCTATGTTGATTTGAACGGGAACGGGAGAAAGGACATTAAGGATCAGATCGGACTCTGCACCGGCGTTGAGACGCTTTACTGTCTGCAGGAATCGCTGGACATTTCCCCCTACCACAGGAACAATGACGGAACCATCGCGATGGAGTTTGACATCGAGCGCATGGATTCCGTCGTGAACAAACTCCGGGACCTCAACAAGACGGACGGCTTCACCTACAAGAGCGATTCCGCATTCACCTCTGAAATCTTCAAAACCGACGTATCCATGATGGTCCTCGGTCAGATCGCGGACGCCTATGAGGTTTACCGCGACTGCGAATTTCCCTACGGCTTCCTGCCCTGCCCGAAGTATGATGAGAACCAGAAAGACTATATCAGCGGCTGTACCGATCTGCCGTGGGCAATCCCGAAGACCGCGACGGACGCGCAGATCGATATCATCGGTACCGTGGTGGAGGCTCTTTCGGCGAAGAATTACGCGGGCGTCCTTCCGGTCTATTTCGAGACGGTCATGAAGGCCCGGATCGCGGATTCTCCCGACGACGCGGAAATGCTCCAGATCATCGCCGACGGACGCACGATCTCCTTTGCGATGCAGTACGGTCTGGAATACTACAACACGCTGAAAGAACTGATCGTCGGCAATAAAGAAGTAGCTTCCTATTATCAGGGAAAAGCGGAAGCCGCGCAGAACAAACTGGATACGCTGATCGAATCGTTCGACGAATGGCAGTGAGGAGACATATCTGGCGTGCGGCGGAAGGCGGTCAACGGTCAGTCAATGCCGGATAAACACCCATTCAAGGATAGTTTTCTTTCGCTCAGTCACCTTTTCGATCTGATAAGGAAAAGGACCGCGGGCTATTTTCCGCAGCCCCATAAGAATATGGCCGGACCTCAGAAGATCCGGCCTTTTCCATGTCTATATCCGAAGCGGTTCCTCGCGGCAGACAAAAACCTCCGGTTCGCGCGCGCCGGCTGCAAAGGGAACTTCCAGATAGATCTTTCCCCGGTCCTCTTCCGTAAAAAAGGACTGGATGGGGATGCGCCTTTCCCTCTCGTTCAGCCCGCAGATCGATCACCCAGGTGTCGCCGCACAGACAGGCATCCGTGAGAAGGGTCCCATTCACAAAAAATCCACCAAGATTTCCCAGCCTCGGATGCTCCCGGTATCGGAGACCGCGCTTAAAACCACATATCTGTTTTCCGGATAGGGAGACCATGTCAGGATGAGAGTACCGTCGTCATATTTCCGCAGGAACGGGCCGTCGGAACCATAGCGCGTCACCATTCTGCCGTCCAGCATGGTATGATGGGGGGCTGCGCGGGAAATCGGCGCTTCATCCTAAATCCATGATTTAGACTGGAATTTGTATTAATCCTCATCCAGCGATGTAGTGTCGCCGAAGCCCTGATAAGAAACAGCTGTCACGACAAACGGCCGAATATCCTCATCCTCGAACTCGTCCGGGTCCGCCGCCTCGCCCTCCATAGTGACAAGATAGCTGAAAAAGCCGTGATTCATATAAAACTGCATATCCTGAAGGTTCCAGCCGGAGAGATACCAGCCGTCATCAAGCAGTTCTCCGCCATTCTTGCCGATGATCCTATCCATTTCAGCCTGTGTGGGGATCTGCTCACTGAGGTTCTCAATAGCTATCACCGGGAGGGGACTGAGGAGCGCCCGCTCTTTCTCCGCGTACTGCGGATCGTCCCAGTCAAGGTCAAACAGCGCGTTGAACGTATCCTCGTTCGATTCGGCAATCGCGCGGTAGATGACCTCGTCCTGTTCGAACACATAAACATAGCGATCCGCGTTTCCGCCTGTGCCCCAATTCGGAAGTCCGAGCACGTCGCCGAGGGTATCGACCGTATCGAGATCGACATGCGCCTCGTTCGTGCCTTTGATCCAGAAGACCGCGACGTATTCCGCGCTCTCGGTAAGCTCCACGGTGATTTCCGCGTCCCTTGAGAAATCCTCACCGTCCTTTGTCCACTTCACGAACTTATAACCCTCGTCCGGTCTTGCGCCGAGGATATAGGTTTCCGGCTCCGCAAGCCCGATATAACCGGACTGCGCGGGGTATTCATCATCGAACACGAGTTCTTCCCGGGCCGGAGCGTAGGCGATCTCTCCCCATCCCTCGGTATTGAGATACACGGTGATGCTCGCCTCTTCCATCTCATAGCAGGCAAGGCGATAGGTCTTCCCGCCGTTCACCTCCAGCAGGATGTCCTGCTCGCCGTCCTCACTCACGGTCACATAAAACTCGGTCCCTTCTTCCTCGTAAGGTGCGGCGATATTTCCGTGAAGGGTCTTCCCCTCCTGTCCGATATACCAGCCGTACGTATCTTCACCGATGCAGCCTCCGACATACCAGCCGGGATTTTCCTCGTCCTCGGAAGCGGAGATATAGACGAAGTTGCCGTCTTCATCAGAAAAATAGCCTTCACGGGTCCAGACAAACGCTTCGTCCGGCTCCGCTGTCACGGGGGCATCCGTGTTTACAGTCCCGGCCGGGGGCACGCTGCTGTTCTTCACGCATCCGAAAAGGCCCGGAAGCAGTATAAACGCCAAAAGAATATGGATGGCTTTTCTCATTTAATCCTCCCCTGTAAGTTTGACTCATGAATATTGCTTATGTCTGCATACCCCGATTCACAGGATATCCATCCAAAAAGTATTATACCACGCTCTGCCGCGTCCCGTCAATGGCTTTTGGGGAATGGCGGCAGGACAGGGTGTTTTTTCGGGGAAGGACACGAGCAGATCATGCCTTACGTTCAAAAGCAGAATCTTCCGGCAGAGCGGGGACCGGCTTCTGTCCCCAGCCCCTGCTCATGTATGCCTGCGTTTGTTCTCACCGACGATCAGATTCTGACCATCTCCTCCCTGCTCGATGACATTTACCCGCGCGGTGTATTCCGTGAGCTGAATCTGGAATTGAGAAAAATGATCAGTAAAGGCTGACAACCAGTTCAGAAGGATGCAGGATACCGTGCTGAAAGGGAATCATGGCGGAGCCGGAGAAGTGAGAAATAAGGCTTGACACGAGCAATTTGATATGCTATAATATCTTTGACCCTTCATCAAGCTCATCATGTCGTTACATCATAGTGTCACAGAAGTCCTGCCTGCGGCGGGGCTTTTGTGTTGAAATCAGCTCATCTTAAGGAGTTCTAACCATGTCGTCCTACCGCGCGCTTCTTTCTGCCCTTCCCATCCGCCCCGGAGATACAGTTTACTTCGTCTGGGAGGATGCCACAGGCTGGCGTCTCACCGCTGAGAAGGTCCTGTATGTCCTCTTCGACGAGGCGGAACAGCTTCTCATCAAAGTATCGGACACAACCGATAAGTTACTGCGATATGAAGAAGATCAGCTGTACACGTCCCTCGCAGACGCTATGGAGCGTTACAGCATCCTCACCGGCGGGGTTGTGCCGCGTCCTGTCGAAACCTGCGCTGCAGACGTTGTGATGAGCGATCCTCTGCGGATTGAAAGGGTCAGCTACGTTCACGCCGGGAAGCTTGAGGGGTTTTACAGTGTGGAGGGCGTGAAACTGGCCGACGAGGATGTTCTGGCGTGGTGAGCTTATACTAATTCCACACAAAACCATTGCAAAAGGGTTTTGCGTGATCCTGAAAGTCAGAATGACTTTCAGGACAGTCTAAATCAATGATTTAGACTGGAATTTGTATTAGTGCACTTCGTCCTGATGGTTGGAGTCACAGACAGGAATTATATACCCAACAGCGGTCGAGCTGTAAATACAAAGAAACAGGGGCCCTCTGCCTTATTGGTCGGGGTCCCTTTACGTCGTCGATTCCGCAACAAATAAATCCGGCGCTAAATGCACTGAGCCAAATATTCTAAACAGTTTTCCCGTCGCTTGATGTGCATATCATCATTTTTTCCGTTTCCTTTGAGAGATACGTTTCCATAGAAGGATTTGCGCCGCTTATTCGTGTTTTTCCATCTCGCGAATCGTTTTACGGAACTCCTCGATCATCTTGTCTGCTGTCTTTGGATTTTTGCATAGGAGGATGCGTAGTTTACATTATTGCCCATAACTGCGTCGCGCAAGGCATAATATTATAACGGCGGGACCTCCGTGAGGGTACGGTAGATCTCCCGGTAGTATTCTTCGCCGTCGCCGTTCAGCAGTTCGTCCAGCTCCCGGCACAGGGCGGGATCGGAGAGGCAGGCGAGCACGGGAGGCGAGAACCGGCTTTTTTCCTTCAGCGTCATGGCGCGGACCCGTTCCTGCACGCCGTCCCGGTTGTCCCCCTCCATAAGCCGGGACACGATGGCGCTTACGTCCGTCATCTTCCGATAGGGAGATTCCATGCGGACGTATCCGGAGGGATCCTCCTCCCCGCCGGAATAGCTGCTGTGGTGGCCGCGGGCGGTGTCGGCGAACATGGCGGTGGACGGCCTTGCCCACAGATCGTCGTACCCGGAGAGGGTGTGCAGGCGGATCCGGAGGTTTTCGGCATCGAAGACGGGGCGGGGTAGAGGCAGTTGGAGAGCAGAGCGGCGTTTTCCTGTTTCAGCTCCGCCAGACGCGCCCGGTCCCGGAGCCGTTTCGCGTACCAGTCCTCAAAGCACACGCCCGGGGATGCGGTGAACTGCCAGAGTCTGCCGATCTCCTCCGCGTTCTTCACGTACTGTTCCTGATACGGCTGCCCTCCCATATGGGTTCTATCCTTTTGCTCTTCTCAGAACCTGCATCAGGGCGTTGATATCGATGGGCTTTGCGATGTGTCCGTTCATCCCGGCGTCTCTCGCGCGGGCGACGTCCTCGGCGAAGGTGTTGGCGGTCATGGCGTAGATCGGGACACGTTCGGCGTCTTCTCTCCCCGAGGAGCGGATCCGGCCGGTCGCCTCGTAGCCGTTCATGACGGGCATCTGTACGTCCATCAGAATGACGGTGTAGGTAGGTCCCCGGCTCCGCGGATTCGTACAGCCGGACCGCTTCCGCGCCGTCCTCCGCCGTATCGATCGCCGCGCCGGTCATGCCGAGGATCTCCACCGCGATTTCCCGGTTGATGAGATTGTCCTCCGCCAGAAGGATCTGTTCTCTGATAAGCCGAACGCACTCACGATCAACATGGCTTGTTCCATGACCGGGTACAGCCGAGCGACACTGAACCGCTGGATCGATGCCGGGCTGCTTTTCGCGGCGTGGATCTTCGACGGTGACGGTCTGCGGATCCCGAAATCGGCTCTGGTATCATTCCTCGCGTCGGACTACGCGTTACGGATCCATCAAAAGTCGGAAGTCCATACGGCGATCCTGGAAAAATGGATGGAGGAGACAGCTCAATAAACTGTCACCCCGTTTTGTCCGGTCAACCCGTGTACGCATCCTCTGCCGTGTTCCGGAAGTCCTGCTTTGCCAGCCACTCCCGCTCCTCGTCGCTCTCCGGAATGTCGATGCGTTCGATTTTGAAAATCACCGGCCGCGTCCCGTCGTTGCAGCACGCGATCATCATGCGGTCGTCGTTCGTCCAACCCTTCATGATGGATCCGCCCTGCAAAGCGGTGTAGATATATCTGCTTATCGCGTCCCATGCTTCGCCGCAAAAATCTTCCGTTCATCAGGTGATAGAAATCGTCCTGCTGGGGCGTGCGTTTGAGCAAAAAGGTGTCGCCCGGCTTGAAGAATGGACAAGGCCCGGACTTCGGATCGGCTAGGTATTTCTCCTGAAGGCCCGGGAAGCATTTTGTTTCCAGAACCGTAATTCTGCATTCGTGCTTCATGTGTCACCTCACCGCGACGATCGTGAGCAGGACGAGATCCTCCGCTCCCGTGTTGACGATGCTGTGCTCCGATCCCTTCGGGCAGATGTGCATGACGCCGGGGGGCAGCTCTTCCTCCGCTCCGTCGCAGACGGCTTTACCTGTGCCGGACAGGATGTAGTTGAGATCGTCCCCGGAGGTCTGGGCGTGGATGCCGATGGAACCGCCCGGATGGATCACGGTGTGGACGATCCGGTACTTTTCGTCGTTAACCATCCGCACGGTCATATCTCCTGTGCCGCCGTTCATGCCCGGCATGGTAACCGCGGGGATCGCGCCAAAATCGATGCGCATATGGTTCTCCTTTGTGTTTGGAAAAGGCACCTCCCGCCCAAATGAGCCACGAGATGCCTTTCCTTATTTCCCGCAGGGTGTGGGATTCGAACCCACGTGACTTGACGTCAAACGGTTTTCAAGATGATAATCGCTATTGGATGATAGCGAATTTTGGCGGAAGGTGACGGAAGTTCATGGAAAATGGCAGAAGGAGAAAAGTGAATAAAAACAAGGGTTTCCGCATAATCGTCAGAAAAACATTTCGGGAAAGGGACAGGCATTGGGCTGGCGGGGTCTTTCTAATATTCAGCGGATTTTGTTAGAAAAAGCGTTAGAAAGAGCGGATCGGCGGAGAATTTCTCACAGCAGCTTCCGCGTCTTCCGTGTCAGATAGAGCGGGATATTCGTAATCACCCCATCCTTGCGATACCCACGCTTGAAAACCGGATGTCATCGCTGTTTCTCACACGCCATACATCACGATCCCCACACAGGCGGAAATCAGGATCAGGACGACGGGCGACAGTCCCTTCTTCAAGATCTTTCCCGATCCGAAATATACAAGTACCAGTCCCGCCGTCAGGATCAGCGGGCGGAAATCCCCGCCTTCGTTCAGCAGGGGAAGAACGCTTTGCCGGAACACCATGACACATCCGGTCGCCAGAACGATTCCGATGACGCACGGCTTGAGCCCGCCGAGGACCGCCGCAGCATATTTATTTTTCAGCGCGGTTTTGAGCAGGATCGTCAGGAACAGAATGATGAGGAAGGACGGCGTCACCACGGCCAGCGTTGCGATCAGCGCGCCGGAGAGCCCCGCCTGACTGCTGCCCACATAGGTCGCCAGATTGACCATGATCGGCCCCGGCGTGCTTTCACTGACCGCGATCATGTCCGTCAACCGCTCGTCGCTCAGCCAACCGTAGGAGAGAACCACATCCCGGATGAGCGGGATCGCTCCGTACGCCCCGCCGAACGCAAAGAATCCGACTTTCAGAAACCCGATTAAGAGATCCAGGTAGATCACGGCTTCTCACCGCCTTTCCCGGACGAGGCACTGCGAATCAGAAAGACGGTCAGGGTGACCGCCCCGGCTAAAAGCATCAGGCTTACGGAGGAGAACTTCAGGGAAAACGCGTTGACGCACAGCATCGCCGCACAGGAACCCACGAGGATCACGCACGGAAGCGGCTTTTTCTTCATCTTCCGGATCATGTTCACCGCCGCGTCCACGATCAAAATTCCCACCGCGATCCGGATGCCCCTGAACGCGCTTGCGATCCACGTTATCTCGAGAAAGGAATCCAGAAACACGGAGACCGCATAAATGATGACGAAGGAAGGCAGGATCAGCCCCAGCGTAGCCGCCAGCGCACCCGGAAGGCCCTTTTGGCGATAGCCCACAAAGGTAGCGCAGTTGATGGCGATGGGGCCGGGCGTCGATTCGGCGATCACCGTGATGTTCATCATGTCGTCGTGGGTGATCCAGCGCTTTCGCTCCACGCAGGCGTTTTCGATCAGGGAGATCATGGCATACCCGCCGCCGAAGGTGAAAAGCCCTATATTGGCGAAGGTCAGAAAAAGATCGAGCAGCATCCCATCCTCCGGGTCAGTGATCGGACTTCGCAAACGGACAGCGGTTCCCGATGCACTGATTGTTCTTCGCGGAATGGGTACAGACGACCTCCGGCTTCTCCATCTCCACACCAAAGTATTCTTTTACGAAGTCGACGGCGGACAGAATCGACAGGTACGAATCCCGCTTGCAGCAGCGCGGACCGCCGACCTCGCCGATGGCGCCGAGCGATTTTGCCGTCATTTTGTGTGACAGCGCGAACGGCTCAACGCTCAGGGGTGTGGAACCGGAGATGATCGATACAAACATGCCGGAAGAGATCCCCGCGCCGCAGGCTCCCCAGAAGCCGCACGCGCCGCCCGGCACGTTTTTCCCGCGGTTCATCATCTCGGAAAGAGCCTTTTCGAGATCGATCTCCCCTCCCGCGTTCCGGTATGCCGTCAGAAGTGCCGCGCCGACCATGACATGGTGCTCCGGCCCGTGCATGTGGCAGAACGGGAGCGCCATCATCTTTTCGAGGATCAGGACGGGATCCTTCGATGTCTCGCTGAGGCACAGACCGACAATCGCGTCCATCCCGGCGGTGTGACACGCGCCGCACACATAATGGCCCCGGACACAGCGGGTCTTGCTGTTCTCTTTCCTGTGACAGACCGCGCACTCCATCGGCTGATCCGCTTCCAGATATTCAAGCGGGGAGCCGCAGATCAGGCATTCGTCGTTCATCCGCATTCTCCTCTCTGTAATTCGGTTTCGGCAATACCCGGCAGCCGGGCGAAGAGCCTGGCTTTCAGGAGTTCGTATCTCTGCCGCTTTTCCTCTTTGGCGAAATGCGTCTCCCGGAATTGTTCGGGACAATCCGTGTAATTCAGCTTTTTTTCTCCGAACTGCTCGCTCGTCAGATCGAACACGCAATCCCCGACAACGTTGAAGCAATGATAATTGCCGTCGCCGAGCGGTACGCCGAAAACCTTTCCGCCGTAGAGATCCTGCAACAGAAACGCGGTGATCGAGCACTGACCGAGCGTTTTGTTCTCAAGCGACCAGTCGGAGCGCATTCGCGGCGCGCAGGTCTCCGCGCACCAGATTTCGGAGAGCAGATCGTAATACTCTCGCGGCGTCAGTCCGCGTTCATCCCTGATGTCGGCGCTTTCCCAGCCGTAAAACCTGTATGCAGTCATTCAGTTGCCCTCGCAGTGATGATCCGCGCAGTGCCCGTGACCGCAGTCGTCGGCGTGATGTCCGCACGCGTGACCTTCCCCGTGTTCGTGACCGTGGTGATCGCATTTCGCGTCGGGATCAAACCGGAGAACTCCCTCCGCCAGCGCCTTTGCGGCCGCGTCCGCCGATCCCGTCACGCCGCCGTAGAGCGCGATCCCCGCTTCCGCCAGCGCGTTCTGCGCGCCCATACCGATGCCGCCGCAGATGAGGGCATCGACCTGCGCCGCTTTCAGAAAGCCCGCCAGCGCGCCGTGACCGCTTCCGTTCGTCGGGACGATTTGTTCCCCGACAATCTTTCCGTCCGACACGTCGTAGAGCTTGAACTGCTCCGTATGTCCGAAATGCTGAAAGATTTCTCCGTTTTCATAGGTGACCGCGATTCTCATGGTATTCTTTCCTTTCTCCGGAATCAGATCCGTTTCCTGGTTTTCCAGCGTGTAGCTCCCGCCCCGGATACGAAGCTCCCTGCCGTCAACAAGGGCTTCGGCGATCTTGCGGCGGGCGTTTTCGTAGATGGCTGTGACGGTGGTTCGCGCCACGTCCATCCGTGCGGCGCACTCTTCCTGCGTCAATCCCTCCCGGTCGAGCAGCCGGACGGTCTCGAACTCGTCGAGCGTCAGAACGACCGGATCGCTCTGTGAACGCTCCTCCGGTGAGAAGACCCAGCAGTCCGGGTATCCGCCGATCCTGCGGCAGTGCGGTTTTCTCGGCACGATTTCCGCCTCCTTTGCTGTCATATGTCGGGAATCAGTATATCACAATTCCAGACTTATGTCAAGAATGATTGAAAAATCATAGAGTCTGAATATTCAGTTTTTTTCAGAAAGAAATTGGCTTAATCTTCAGCTTTTCCTGTTATCATCATACCATCCTTCAAACATCGGAAAACCGGTCTCTGCCGGAGAAACATACCGCCGCAGGAAGGAGGAATGAGCAAGACGGCTTCAGAGCAGGGACGAAACAGAACGTCATATGCGTCGGAAAAAGATATTCCATGATATGCCGACAGACATATCGGGAAAGCCATGTCATGCCGGGAAAGCCGGAGAAAGGAACCATTATGAAAATGTATGAAAACAGCAATCAGACGGAAGTGCCGGAAACTGAGTATATCCCGGTATCAAGCCCAAACGATCGTATCGCTCCCCGCCCCGAATCATTTCCCGATTCCGGGAAGACAAAGAAGGGTTTCCGCGTAAAAACTCTGGCCATAATTTGCGGTATCTGTATCATTCTTTCCGGCATATGCGCATTCAGCGGGACACTCATAGCAAATCGTATTAAACCCGGCACTGAGCTGACGGATTCCAATGAGCAGCAGCCGGCGGAAGCCGTCGAGTCCTCTTCGGACCAAGAACCGATTGTAGTTTATAAATCTACGGCGACAGCCGTTTCCTCCTCATCCGCAGTTCCCGGAGAAAAAAAGAGCTATGCGCAGGTTGCGGCTCTAGTTAAGGATTCCGTGGTTGAAATCAGCACGGAGCACACCAAGCGCAATTCATGGTTTCAGTATACCACAGGCGGCGCGGGATCAGGCGTCATCCTGTCCGCCGACGGGCATATCATTACCAATGCCCATGTGATTCTTGACAACGATACGCAAAGCATCGCAGACAGCATAACGGTGCGACTGACAGACGGAACAGAATACCCGGCTGAAGTGAAAGCTTACGATACTGACGAAGACATCGCCATATTGAAAATTGACGCTCACGATCTTACTCCGGCTTCAACCGGAGACAGCAGCAAGCTCATAACAGGAGAAGAATTGCTCATCGTGGGCAATCCTCTCGGTGAACTCGGCGGATCTGTCTCGAACGGTATCGTCTCCGCCACGGAACGCGATATACAGGTCGGCGGTGTAACCATGCGTCTGATCCAGACGAACGCGGCAGTAAATCCCAGCAATTCCGGCGGAGGCATGTTCAATATGAAGGGCGAATTGGTGGGGCTGGTCAACGCGAAATCCTCGGGCATGAATATCGAAGGAATTGGTTTTGCCATACCCGTCAATCAAGTCATATCCGTTTCCGAACAGCTGCTGACAAAAGGTTATGTTTCCGGCAAGCCGACAATCGGCGTTTCGCTTGAGGA